>JACCXG010000031.1 GCA_013697225.1 Acidobacteriota bacterium | reverse complement strand
CGTCATCGAGAGCAGCAGGTACAACTCGGCATGCTCGGGAACGAGCGACTGGACGAAGAGCGTGCTTCGCTCCGGGTCGAGCCCGGCCGCAATCCAGTCGGCTGCCATGTCGTACGCATGCGACACGATGGCCGATGTGTCGGCATAGTCGCTGGTGAGCGCGTGCCAGTCGGCAACGAAGTAGAAGCAGTCGTACTGATCCTGCAGCGACGCCCAGTTGTCGAGGGCGCCGACGAGATGCCCGAGGTGCAGCTTGCCCGTCGGACGCATACCCGAGACGACGCGTGGTTTCACAGCTGGAGGAGCCTCAAGAACAACCTGGTGGGCGGAAGGATCAGCTGCCAGAGAATCCCGCTGAACATCAGGGCGTAGAGCAGAATGAACCCGAACGGACGGATCCGGTCGAGCACCATCGCGGCCGATTCCGGCAGGAGCCCGGCAAGCACATTCCCGCCGTCAAGGGGCGGAATCGGAATGAGGTTGAAGAACGCCAGCAGCACGTTGATCTGCACCGCTCTGAAGAGAAGCTCGAGGATCGGCGATGCCCCTCCCTCAGCCCCGCCTGCCCCGAGCAGTCCGTGCAGGAGGAACGTCGCCACGACCGCCTGCGCCAGATTGCTCAGGGGACCCGCCGCCGCGACGATCATGAAGTCCCGGCGGGGATGCCGCAGCCTGCTGAGGTTCACTGGAACAGGCTTGGCCCACCCGATAATCGGGAAATTGCTTAGAACGGCTACCAGGGGTAGCAAAATCGTCCCAATCGGATCGATGTGCACGAGAGGGTTCAGCGAAACCCGTCCGAGCAGCCGCGCAGTGGGATCGCCCAGGTGGTCCGCCGTCCAGGCATGGGCTGCCTCGTGCACGGTAAGCGCTATCAGGATGATGCCGAGACCGACGAGGATTGAGGTGTAATCCAAGAATGGCTGCGTGTGAACTGGCTGAACAAGGGATCGGCCGGGCCGAAAGTGGTCAAAGAATACGGCAAAGCTGCTGAGCACGCAAGGTTTGAGGCGATCATCTCTGTGAGGCGAAATGCGCCAGCACCGCATCGGCCGACTTGCCTCCGACCACCCGGACGAGCTCCTCGCGCGTAGCCCGGCGGACGCCCGCCAGGCTTCCGAAGGCCGTGAGGAGCGCCTTCCGGCGCCGCGGCCCGATCCCGGGCACCGCGTCGATCTCCGAGCGGAGGTCGCGCCTCGTACGCGAGGCACGATGGAACGTGACGGCAAACCGGTGGGCCTCGTCGCGGATCCGCCGAATCAGGAGGAGCGCGGGACTGTCCTCGCGCAGCGCGATGGGCTCCTCACGATTCCGCGTGAAGACCAACTCTTCCTTCTTTGCGAGGCCGGCCGCAACAAGGCTGCCAAGGCCGAGTCCCTCGAGCGCGGCATAGGCGGCCGACAGTTGCCCCTTCCCTCCATCAATCAACACGAGATCCGGAAAAGGGCCGCCGTTTTCCAGCAGCTTCCTGTAGCGTCGCTGCACGACCTCCTGCATCGACGCGAAGTCATCGAGGATCCTCGCGCCGTCGCTCCCCCCCACGCTCGTGACGCCCGCACCGCGGATGCGGAACTTGCGGTATTCCCCCTTCTTCATCCGGCCGTCCTCGCACACCACCATCGAGGCGACCGTCTCGCTCCCCTGGATTGTCGAGATGTCGAAGCATTCGATGCGCCGGGGAACGGACGGGAGCTCGAGGACCACGCGTAACGTTTCCAGTGCGTCGTAGTTGGCGGCCACGTTCTCGTTGAACCTGGCCTGGTACGCCACTTCGGCGTTTCTGGCGGCCAGCTCGAGCAGCCCTCGCTTCTCGCCGCGTCTGGGCACGACGATGTGGACGCGGCGCCCGGCGCCTGCGGAGAGCCATCGTTCCAGGAGCTCGGTGTCCGCATCGGGAAACGGCACCGGCACATGAATTTCTGGGGGTGCAGGCCGTTCGGCGTAGAACTGCTGCAGGCCGGCCTGGAGCACGTCACATTCCGTGAGATCCGCCACGGCACCCGGCTGCTGCGCCGCAGGAGTGGGCGTCGGCAAAGGAGCAGAGACAGGAATTCCGGCAAGCCCCGCGTCCGTCACGAGCTCCGTTCGCTCGACGACACGCCCTTTGCGCATCTGGAAGACCTGAATCACGGCGCCGGCCGGGCCGAGCTTCAGGCCGAAGGCGTCCCGGTCCCCGAATTCCGGGCTGGCCATCTTCTGCTGCCGGGTCCGCAGCGTCTCGATCGTCTTGAGGGAGTCGCGCAGCTGCGCCGCGTGCTCGTACTGCTCGGCGGCGGCCGCTTCGGTCATGCGCTCGCGCAGCGTTGTCGCGAGCTCGTCGTTCCGTCCTTCCAGGAACAGCCGCGTGTGTTCAACGGCCACCCGGTATTCGGACTCCGAGCACAGGGTGTGCACGCAGGGGGCGGCACAGCGCTTGATGTCGAACTCGAGGCACGGCCTGGGACGCGTGCCGGTGATGATCTCGTTGCAGGAACGGATGCCGAACAGCTTGTGGCTGAGCCCCATGGCCTTGCGCGCCAAAGATGCCGGCATGAAGGGTCCCGCATAGAAGTGCCCGTCCCGCTCGACCCGGCGCGCGACGAGCACCCGTGGAAACGCCTCACCCGTCGTCAACTGCAGATACGGATACGTCTTGTCGTCGCGGAGCAGGATGTTGTATTTGGGGGAGCGTCCCTTGATCAGGTTGTTCTCGAGGGCAAGCGCCTCGACGACCGAGTCAGTGACAATGACCTCGAGCCGGTGGGCCTCTTCCAGAAGGGCGTCGATCCTGGGGCTGAGGCCGTGCGCGCCAAGGTAGCTGCGGACGCGGTCCCGCAGCACACGCGCCTTGCCCACGTACAGCGTCTCCCCTTCCCGGTTGTAGTACAGGTAGACACCGGGTTGTTCCGGCAGACGAGCCATCTGGGCCTTGAGTTCGCTGATCGGCATGGGATACACTGCGCGTTTTGGCGCCACAGAGAACCCATTATTATAGCGCTCGCCCTCAGGGCCGGGGGGCCGCTTCGCGGACGGGCACCGCGATCAGGCGTGCCAGTGCCGGGCTCACCGCCGTCGCTCCTCCTATCATGACGTTTACCGGGCTCATCGGCCGCGTGTTCATGCTCCCGCTGCGGCTGATCATCAACAC
>JACCXG010000025.1 GCA_013697225.1 Acidobacteriota bacterium | reverse complement strand
CTGCTTCGAACAGCACGAAGGGCTGGCCGATCAGGTCCTTCGGGGTGATGGGCTTCTTCCGTGCGAGCGGGTGCGCCGGTGCGGTGACGAGCAGCAGTTCTTCCCTGAGCACCGGGGTGGCGACGAGGTTCGGGTCGTCGATCGGCAGCGTGAGCAGCCCGAGGTCCGCGGTCCCGCTGCGAAGCTGGCGTATGAGACGCGGCGTCGCCCCCGGCGTCAGCTTCACCTCGACACCCGGGTGATCCTTCCTGAACGCCTTGAGCAGCGGCGGGAAGACGTAGAGACAGACGGTCATTCCGCCGACGAGCCGCACGGTTCCGCTGACGCTCTGCTGGCTGTCGAGGATGCTGGCGCGCGTGCGCTCGAGATCCTCGAGCATCCGCTCGCTCAGCCCAAGCAATGTCGTGCCCGCAGGGGTAATCCGGATCTTCCGCCCGAGCCGGAGGAACAACTGCTCGTTCAGCTCCTCCTCGAGCAGCAGGATCTGCCGGCTGACGGCCGACTGCGACAGGTGCAACTGCTGCCCCGCGCTGGTGAACGAGCCCGTCTGTGCGACGGCCCTGAGAATCTCGAGCTGCCGTAGATCCACGCGCGCCCTTCCTGCCGGCCGCCGGCCCGTTGTTCCTCTGCCCGTTCCACGTCTCCGGCGTCCGCCGGCCGCCCGCTATTGTCTCTGCCAACGGCCTGGACCGGCAATCGCCAATTGCGAATCCCCAAAATACGTCTCCTACTTTTTTGTCTACCGCCAGTGTCGCTCCAGGCGCCGTAGCCGCGGACGGATGCAGCGCTGAACGCCCATTTTTACAGGGTGTCCGAAGCTTGGGCTGTGTGTGCAACCCGGTGGAATCCCCCTTGCTCCCACCCCGGCAGGAGTCTCTGGTGATCAGCACACATGTTCGTCGCGTCGCTTTCGTTTCTCTCGTTCTCATCGGCACCGCCGCCGGCCTGGCGGCGCGCGCGCTGCCGGAAGATGGTGGTGAGGAGAGGGCTGCCGGCTGCGTTCCCCTCCCTGTCAACATTCAGGTGGGCGCATGGCTGCGGCCAGTCGTCACCATGCTGCTGCAGAAGTCCGAGACCTTCCGGCGCCAGTGCGCCATCGTCGCTGCCGCGCCGCACGTCCGGGTGGTGATCACGGCGGTGAACCCCTCCCGACCCCTGGAGGCCCGCGCGCGCGCGTCCATCACGCGAACGGCCTGGGGCCGCCTCGATGTGCTCGTCGAAATCCCGATACTCGGGGATTACGCCGAGCTGCTGCCCCACGAGTTCGAACATGTGCTCGAGCAGATCGCGGGGATGGATCTGCCGGCGCTCGCGCGCGCAGGAACGCCGGGGATCTTCCGGCTGCCGGACGGCGCCTACGAAACCGCCAGGGCCAGGGCCGCCGGGTTGGCGGCGGCGGCTGAAGTGCGCGGCGACACCGACCAGGCGGTTGCGGCGGCGGCCCGCGGGGTCGCACGCGTCACGCAGGCGATCGGCTCCCGGTCGACGCGCGCGGCGCGCAATCGGCATCCTTTTCGACGCTGAGAGCCGCGGCGGGATTAGTCCGGCCGCAGCCGCCGCAGTCTCGCCCCCTTGGCAGGACCATGGCGATAAACAGAACTTATGATAACGACAAAATAATTGTCTTTATTTATCCGAGCGACTCGGAGATACTCTGGGGCATGCTGTTTCGGCCGAACGGCCGCGTCGTCGTCATCGTCCCCCTCCCCGGCGTCCTTGTACGCCGGGGGCCGGGTGAGTGACGCGCCGAGTCGAGGGACTGACAGACTCGAGGCCGTCACCGCAAGGCGACGGCCTTTTCAATTTTCCATAGCCCGCTGTCCTGACCGCCCCGGCCTGGGGCCTCGAACGAACAGGGGCGCACAACAGGCCGGCCGGCCCTGAGCATCGGGCACCGGCACGCCGGCTGGAGGGTATGTGTCGAGTTCGAGCAGACCATTGAAGTGGCGCAGTGCCGCACTGACCGATGGCGCGAGCCGTGCGCCGGCGCGGGCGATGCTTCGCGCCAGCGGGCTGACCGATGCGGATCTCGAGCGGCCCCTCATCGGCGTCGCGAACACCTGGATTGAAATCGGGCCCTGCAACTACCACCTGCGCGAGCTTGCCGTGGACGTGAAGGAGGGAATCCGGGAGGCTGGCGGCACCCCGCTCGAATTCAATACGGTCTCGATTTCCGACGGGATCACGATGGGCTCCGAAGGGATGCGCACGTCCCTCGTCAGCCGGGAGGTCATCGCCGATTCCATCGAGCTCGTGGCCCGCGGCAACATGTTCGATGCGATGGTCGTGCTGGTTGGCTGCGACAAAACCATTCCAGCGGCGGTCATGGCGCTGGCACGGCTCGACATCCCCGGGCTGGTGCTGTACGGCGGATCCATAGCGCCGGGACGCTGGCAGGACCGGGACGTCACCATCCAGGACGTGTTCGAAGCCGTCGGTGCGCATGCCGCCGGCACGCTGAGCACCGCTGACTTCGATGCGCTCGAGCGCCAGGCTTGCCCGGGAGCGGGCGCCTGCGGCGGCCAGTTCACCGCCAACACGATGGCGACCGTGTGCGAGGTGATCGGCCTCGCCCCGTTCGGCAGCGCAAGCGTGCCGGCCACCGATGCCGACAAGGGAGCTGTCGCCCGCAGCGCCGGCGTGATGGTGATGGACGTGCTGCGGCGGAACCTCCGGCCCCGGCAGATCGTGACGCGTGCCGCGCTCGAGAACGCCATCGCCGCCGTGGCCGCCACTGGCGGCTCCACCAACGCGGTGCTCCACCTTCTGGCGATTGCCCGCGAGGCCGGTGTTCCGCTCGACATCGATGATTTCGACCGGATCAGCAACCGCGTGCCGCTGCTCGCGGACCTGAAGCCCGGCGGCAAGTTCGTCGCCACGGACCTCCATCGCGCAGGGGGAATCCCGCTCGTCGTCAAACGGCTGCTGGAGGGCGGCTTCCTCCACGCCGACAGCATCACCGTCACAGGGCGCACGATCGGTGAACATGCGGCTGAAGCCACCGAAGCGGCGGACCAGACGGTGGTCCGGCCGCTGAGCAATCCACTCAAGCCGACCGGCGGCCTCGTCATCCTGAAGGGCAACATCGCTCCTGACGGATGCGTGGTGAAGGTCGCGGGATACGACCTTCGAACCCATGTCGGGCCGGCGCGGGTGTTCGACAGCGAGGAGCTCGCGTTCGACGCCGTCAACCGCAACACCATCCGCCCCGGCGACGTCGTGGTGATCCGCTATGAGGGACCGAGCGGCGGCCCGGGCATGCGGGAGATGCTGGGTGTCACGGCGGCAATGGTCGGGGCCGGTCTGGGCGACTCCGTCGCGCTGTTGACCGACGGGCGGTTCTCAGGGGCCACGCGCGGGCTGATGGCCGGGCATGTGGCGCCGGAAGCCGCGCACGGGGGCCCGATTGCGGCCCTGCGCGAGGGCGACATGATCACATTCGATCTGGCAGCGCGGACGCTGAGCGTCGACCTGAGCCCGGCGGATCTGGCGGCGCGCCTGGCCCAGCTGCCTCCGCGCCCGGCGCCGGTCACCTCTGGCGTCATGGGGAAGTACGCGCGGCTGGTCTCGTCGGCCGCGCAGGGAGCAGTAACGGCATGATCACGCACTGGACGATCACCTTGATGGGAGACGAAAGCCGATGAAGCGAACCGGCGCACAGATACTCTGGGAATGCCTCGTCCGCGAGGGCGTCACGACGGTGTTCGGCTATCCGGGGGGGGCGATTCTGCCCGCCTATGACGCCATGCTGGACTACCCGATCCGCCACGTACTCGTCCGCCACGAGCAGGGGGCGACGCACATGGCTGACGGCTATGCCAGGGCCAGCGGCCGCGTCGGCGTGGCAATCGCGACCTCGGGACCAGGGGCCACCAACATGGTGACCGGCATCGCGACCGCGATGATGGACTCGGTGCCGATCGTCTGCATCACGGGGCAGGTCGGCAGCAAGCTGATCGGCAGCGACGGGTTTCAGGAAACCGACATCACCGGCGTCACGCTGCCGGTCACGAAGCACAACTACCTCGTGACACGCGCACAGGACATCGGCCCTGCAGTACGGGAGGCGTTTCACATCGCCAGCAGCGGACGTCCCGGGCCGGTCCTGATCGACATCACCAAGGACGCCCAGCAGAGCTCCTGCGAGTTCGACTGGGAGCAGGCCGCACCGAAGCCCCACGCCCGCCCCGAGCGCATCGTCAATCCCGACTCGATGGCTACGGCCCTCCAGTTGATCAATTCAGCCCAGCGGCCGGTGATCCTCGCCGGCCACGGCGTCATCGTCTCGAACGCGAGCGCGACGGTACGGGAGTTCGCCGAACGCGCCCAGATCCCGATTGCGATGACCCTGCTCGGGATCGGCGGCATCCCGGCGTCGCACCCGCTCAATCTCGGGATGATGGGCATGCACGGTGAGGCATGGGTGAATACCGCGATTCAGGAAGCGGACCTGCTGCTCGCATTCGGCATGCGGTTCGATGACCGTGTCACGGGCAACCTGAAGACCTACGCGCCCAACGCGCGCAAGGTGCACATCGACATCGATCCGGCCGAGATCGGCAAGAACGTGCCGGTGGACGTCGGGCTTGTCGGCGACCTGGGCACCATGCTCGAGAGCCTGCTGCCCAGGGTGGCGCCGGGCGGGCGCGACGCATGGCTGCAGCACATCAACGGCATGAAAGGGGAATCGGCCGTACGCGACATCAAGAACCTGCCCGACGACGGGCATCTGTATGCCGCGCACGTGATCCACGATCTCTGGCGCGCCACCGACGGCCGGGCGATCGTGGTGACCGACGTGGGGCAGCACCAGATGTGGGAGGCGCAGTATTACCACCACGACGAGCCGCGCACGCTGATTACCTCCGGCGGTCTCGGCACGATGGGGTTCGCGCTCCCGGCGGCGATTGGCGCCAAGATGGCTCGTCCCGAAGCGGAGGTCTGGGTCGTGGCCGGTGACGGCGGATTCCAGATGACGATGCCGGAGCTGGCGACGATCGCGCAGGAGAAGCTCGATATCAACATCGCGATCATCAACAACGGCTATCTCGGCATGGTGCGCCAGTGGCAGGAGTTCTTCTACGAGCGGCGGTACGCGGCAACCCCGCTCCTGAGCCCTGACTTCGTCAAGCTCGCGGAGGCGTTCGGCCTGGCGGGTGCCGCCATCACGCGGCGGTCCGAAGTGATCCCGGCGATCGAGTCGGCCCGGCAGCACGCCGGGACGGTGGTCCTCGAGTTCCGCGTCGAGCAGGAGGATACCGTGTACCCGATGGTGCCGGCAGGGGCGGACCTGCACGCCATGATTCGCCGCCCGAGCCCGCTCGTGGAAACCGCGGAGGACGCCTGATGAAGCCCCATACGTTCGTCGTGACCGTCGAGGACCTGCCCGGTGTGCTGAACCGGATCTCGTCCCTGTTCCGGCGGCGCAACTACAACATCGACTCGCTGACGGTCGGGCACACCGAACGCCCGGGCGTGTCGCGCATGACCTTCGTCGTGCTCACGGATACGCCGGGCGCCGAACGGTTCGCGGCGAATCTCTACAAGCTGGTCAACGTGATCTCGGTCGCCGACATCACCAACACGCCGGCGGTCTACCGCGACCTGGCCATGATCAAGGTCGCCGCCCCGCAGGAGCGGCGTCCCGAGATCGTGCATCTCGTCGAGGTCTTCCGCGCACGCATCGTGGACCTTTCGCCCGAGTCGCTCACCATCGAGATCACCGGTGGTGAAGACAAGATCGACGGGCTCCTCGACGTGCTCAGGCCGTACGGCGTGCTGGAGATGGCCCGGACCGGGCGCCTCGCAATGACCCGTGCGGCTCGCGCCAACGCCAGCGCGCCGGCACCTGGCCCGGTCGCTGACACGCACGACCCGCAGGTGTCTTACTCGGTGTAGCGGAGCGTCGCACGTTGGACTCCCCGCTTCCAGTTCCCGCGCGACCTGGTGCTTCAGGCGCCGCCGGACGCGAGATGCGAACGAGCGCCGGCAGAAGGTTCGTGGGAGCATGGTGATTGGAAGTTGAAGTCCTGGAGTTGACCTCGAGAGGGGAGAATTGATGGCGAGCACGAACGGCAACACGAAGATGTACTACGACAACGACGCGGACCTGGCGCTCATCCGCGCCAAGAAGGTGGCGGTGGTGGGCTATGGATCCCAGGGGCACGCGCACTCGCTGAACCTGAAGGACAGCGGCGTGGACGTCCGGGTCGGACTCCCCGCCACGAGCCGGTCGATCCAGAAGGCGCGAAGCGCCGGCCTGACCGTGAGCACGGTATCGGAGGCCGCGCAGTGGGCTGACGTCGTCATGATCCTGGTACCGGACCACGCGGCGGCCACCATCTACAAGTCGGAGATCGAGCCGCACATGTCCGCCGGCAAGATGCTCATGTTCGCGCACGGCTTCAACATCCGCTTCGGGACGATTACGCCGTCTGCCGACGTGGACGTCACGATGATTGCGCCCAAGTCCCCGGGGCATCGCGTCCGCGAGCTCTACGTCGAAGGAGGCGGCACGCCTGCGCTCCTGGCCGTGCACCAGGACGCGACGGGCTCCGGCCGCGCGCTCGCGCTGTCCTACGGCAAGGCCATCGGGGTCACCCGGGCGGGCGTCATCGAGACCACCTTCTCGGAAGAGACCGAAACGGACCTCTTCGGTGAACAGGCCGTGCTCTGCGGCGGCACGAGCGCCCTCGTCAAGGCGGCGTTCGAAACCCTTGTCGAGGCAGGCTATCAGCCGGAGGTCGCCTACTTCGAATGCCTCCACGAGCTGAAGCTGATCGTGGATCTGATGTATCGCGGCGGCCTGAACTACATGCGCTACTCCGTCAGCGACACAGCCGAGCACGGCGACTACACCGCGGGCCTGCGTATCGTCACCGACGAGACGCGCGCGACGATGCGCCAGATGCTGAAGGAGATTCAGGACGGCACGTACGCACGCAACTGGATCAGCGAGAACGAACAGGGCCGTCCCTGGTTCAACGAGACGCGGGCGCGTGAGCAGGAACAGCTCCTCGAAGAGGTGGGCGCCAAGCTGCGCGCCATGATGCCGTTCCTGGATCCGGTCACGATCCGCCCTGACGGCGTCATGGCCTGACGAACAGCCGGTCCGGCCCGCAAGGTGTCACGAAGGGAGCAGCCTCATGGGGCTGCTCCCTTTTTTTCTGAATCCGCGGTAAACCGCGCCTGCCTCTCTCACCAGACCCCTACAGTCGTGTAGGATCGTAGAACATGTCCAACGCAAGCGTCTCGGCCGGACGCGACCATACCAACGAGATCCGCCGCCTCTCCACTCTTCTCGAGATCAGCCAGGCGCTCTCCGGCGTGCTCAACCTGAAGGCGGCCCTGCAGTCAGTGCTCGACATCCTCGAGCGCCGCCACCAGGTGGTCGGCGGAACCGTCTACCTCCAGGACGCCGAGAACCACGAGGTGCACGCCGAAGCCACCGTCGGCATACGCCTGCCCACCCAGCGGGGCCGGCAGCGCTCCGGGGAGAGCATCACCGACCGGGTCATCGACACCGGCAAGGCTGTTGTGGTGCCCCGCGTGAGCCAGGAGCCGGCGCTGGCTCCGCAGGGAGGTGAGCGGACGCGGAGCGCGCGGGAGCTCACGTACATCGCCGTCGCGATTGCCGTCGGGCGCCGGCCCGGCGGAACGCTGGAGGTCGTGCTCCCCTTCAAGTCGGACCGCGACTACCAGCGGTCGGTCGAGTTCTACCGCGTGGTCGCGTCGATGATCTCGCAGGCCCTGAAGCTGCGGCGAACGATGGAGGCCGACCGGACGCGCCTGGCGGAAGAGAACGAGCACCTGCGCGACGAGCTTCGCGACAAGTACGCCTTCCGGAGCATCATCGGCAACAGCGCGTCGATTCAGCAGGTCTACGAACAGGTCGCACAGGTCGCCCGCACGAACACGACCGCCCTGATCCGGGGAGAGTCAGGGACCGGCAAGGAGATGATCGCGCACGCGATCCACTACAACTCCCCTCGCGCGAAGAAGCCGTTCATCAAGGTGAGTTGCGCGGCGCTGCCGGAGTCGCTGATCGAGTCGGAGCTGTTCGGATACGAGAAAGGGGCCTTCACCGGGGCGCAGGGCTCCAAGAAGGGACGCTTCGAGCTCGCCGAGGGAGGCACGCTGTTCCTGGACGAGATTGGCGACGTCAGCCTCTCGACCCAGGTCAAGCTGCTGCGGGTCCTGCAGGAACGGGAGATCGAGCGGCTCGGCAGCACGTCGAGCATCCGGATCAACGTCCGGCTCATTGCCGCAACGCACCGGCCCCTCGAAGAGCTCATGGAAGAGGGCAAGTTCCGGGCGGACCTCTTCTACCGGCTGGCAGTCTTCACGATTTTCGCTCCGCCTCTGCGTGAGCGGAAACCTGACATCATGCTGCTTGCCGATCACTTCCTCGAGAAGTACTCGCGTGAGCACGGCAAGGGCATCAAGCGCGTGTCCACGCCGGCGATCGACATGCTGACGAGCTATCACTGGCCCGGCAACGTGCGGGAGCTCGAGAACACCATGGAGCGCGCCGTGCTGGTGTGCGAAGGGGGGGTGATCCATGGCCATCACCTGCCGCCGACCCTGCAGACAGCCGAGGCGTCCGACACCCTGGCCCGCCAGTCCCTCGCGGAGAGCGTCGAGGCGTTCGAGCGCGACGTACTGCAGGACGCCTTGAAGACGAGCCGCGGGAGCTGCGCGCGCGCGGCACGCCTGCTCGGGACCACCGAACGGATTTTCAACTACAAGATCCGGAAGTACGGCCTGGACGTCCGGCGCTTCAAGCCCTAGGACTACTTCTTTGTCAGATTTTGAGCTCGACAGCCTTTAGCTTCAGCATCCATTTTGGGTAATGCGGCTGCGTGACGAAGAAGTGCGCGGTCAGCACTTCCTGAATGACGGCGCGAACCTGCGGCAGCGTCAGATGCGTCTGCCCTGGTCGGCGCCGTCGTTCTGGAGAAAACTGTAGGCGAGGGCCGTCAAGACCACATGGCGTTGCCATCCCGGCAGGCTGCGGCCTTCGAAATGTCCTTCGAAGTGATCGGGCCCGAGCTCGCCCTTGAGTTCTTGGTACTGCTGTTCGATCGCCCACCGCTGATGGGCCAGACGGACCAAGGCGCGCAACGACGCGATGGGCGGCAGATTCACCAAGTAGTACCGGACGCGATCGCCGCCAGCCAGTTCCCGTTCGCAGAGCAACCAGACTTCGGGTGCGAGTCGTCGTTCCGCACGCCAATCGTGCGCGGGTGTGACCCGGACCGCACAGAAGCGGGCGCGCCAGGACGCATGGGTGCCGTTGCGCCTACATGGCCCGCCGCCGCATGGCCGCAACGCCAGCCAGGCCCAGCAGAACGGACAGCGCGATCATCGCCCAGCCGGCAAGTGTCGGAACAGCCGTGGCGATGGTGACGGTGAAAGAGAGAATCACCAGACAGCCGTTCGCATCCGTGGCCCGCACGGTGAACGTCGAGGATCCTGCTGAGGTGGGCATCCCCGCGAGTACCCCCGCCGCGCTGAGGCTGAGCCCCGCCGGTGGAGCGCCCGAGATGACGGTAAAGGTGTATGGCGCCGTCCCGCCACTCGCGGTGATCGTCTGGCTGTAAGCGGTCCCCGGTGTCCCGTTCGGCAGCATCGACGGGGAAAGGGTGATTGTGGGGCACCCCGCGGGTGGGGCGGCCGCCGCGCACGCGGAGCGGTCGACGGTGTTGGTATCGAGCGTAACGGCGCCGTTTCGCGCGAGAGCCCTGCCGAACACCCGCGCGCCCGTCGTCAGGCTGATGCTGGTCAGCGCAAGAATATTCCCGGCGAAGGTCGTGCCGGTGCCGAGGGTCGCGGAGCTGCCGACCTGCCAGAACACGTTGCAGTTCAAGCCCCCGTTGATTACCGCCACCGCGGAGCTGCTGGCCGTGGTCAGCGTACTGCCAATCCTGAAAACGAAGACGGCGGCGGGGTTCCCCTGGGCGTTGAGCGTGAGGGTGCCGGTCAGCCCGACGGACGATGAGAAGCAATACACGCCGGGCGTCAGGGTCAGTCCACCTAGATCTTGCCCCGTCAGGTCAGCCGTACACGACTGGCTCGCGAGACTGTTGTATGCCGTGGTGACGTCGCTCTGCGCCTGGAGTGCGACCGCATCGGCGGCATGGATGCTTCCTCCGATCACGAGCCCGGGGGGAAAACCTGTGGCGGCGGAACCCGGGCTCACACCGAGGTCCCCGGTGATCACGCTCGAGCCGGTGTTGGTCACCGTGGAGCCCGCAAGCACGGCAAACGGCTCTGCAGTCCCGAGCGAGGGGGCTGTCTGGGCGGAGCTTACGTGAGGGGTCAACAGGACAGCGCCAAGTCCCACGGCTGCCGCGAAGCTTGAACATCTCGGGTTCATTGAGCAATCTCCATATGGCAGTTTCCAACTCATGAGTCCATCGCCAGAGTAGCCGATCGACACGACACCGGCAGTTCACTATTGCAGTGCTGCCGCACGGTGAGTGACTATACTCTTCACTCTTCTATTGCGTATGTGCGAACGCGAACAGCCAGTTCTCTATTCCGCCGACCTCAGCCATTGTCACGCACTGGCGGCATTCGATGGACCGGCCATCTCCACGTTGTTTGCCGCCGCCCTGCGGAGTGCCGGCGGCACGATCGTGCAGGAGCTGCAGCACGCGTATACTGGCGCGGGGCTCACGTGCGTGTTGGTCCTGAGCGAGTCACACGCCATTCTCCATACCTGGCCGGAGACCGGCGCGGTGAACATCGATATCTTCTCCTGCTCGACCAGGCTGAAGAGCCTGGCCGCGATTGACGAGCTCGGCCGGCTCCTGGGTGCGCGCCAGGTCTCCGTCCAGGAGATACCCCGTGCCGACGGACACCTTCCGCTCTCTGCCGCAGAGCCCCGGGCCTAGGTTCATCCTCCGGGCCGCTGCCTGGAGCCTTGGCCTCTTCGGGTTGCTGCGCCTCGCCTGGTTCGAGACGCACGCGGTCCTGCCCCTCACCGAGTGGCAGGCGCGCGTCGCCCTCATCAGCTTCGGTGCGCCTGCGCTGTCCGTCGAGATCACAACTGCGTGCAGCGGGGCTGACGTGTTGTCCCTGTGCACAGGTGCCATCCTGGCGTATCCGGCGAACTGGCGAACGCGGCTCACCGGGGCAGCCGGCGGGATTACCCTGGTCCTGGCGCTCAACACCCTGCGTATCGGCACGCTCGGTCGCGCGGCCGCCTCACCGTCCTTCGATTTCCTGCACGTGTACGCGTGGCCCGGCCTGCTGACCCTGACGGTGGCCGCCTACGTGTTCACCTGGATGCGTCAGGCGGATCGTCACACCCCGATCGACCTGCCGGCCTCGCCGTCGGCCGCGGCGGCTGACTCGGCTGGCCGCAGCATGCCCTCGCCGGGGATTGGCGCCGCAGGGCGACTCCTCGGACGGGCCAGCGGGCGCTTCGCGGCATGGACGGCCGCGCTCCTCGTGCTCTTCACTGCCGTGTCTCCCGTGTACCTGGAGAGCGCCGCCGTCTTGTCCCTGGCGGCTGTCATCGCCCGCGCGGCGGCCGCGGTTCTCGGCGTGCTCGGCGTCCACGCGACGGCCACCGCGAACATGCTGTCGACGGAGCGGGGCGCATTCCTGGTGACGCAGGAGTGCGTCGCGACACCGCTGATCCCGGTCTACGTCGCGGCGGTGCTGGCGTATGTGCCCAGCTGGCGGCGTGGCGCCCTGGCGCTCCTTGCGGCCGGCCCGCTCTTCGCGGGTCTCGGCATCGCCCGGCTCCTCGTCGTCGCGCTCCCGGCCACGCTGGTGGGTTCACCGGATTTTCTGATTCACGCGTTTTCCCAGGTTCTCTTCGCGGCAATCGTCGTGTGCGTCGCCGCGCGCTGGCGTCACGGCCCCGGTGTCACGGCCGCGCGCCGGGCGCTGCTTGGGGCGGCCGCAGGGGGTGTGTTCGTGTACCTCCTCGGTGTTCCCTACACCCAGGCCATTACCTCGCCGTTTGCGCAGGGCAGCCCGCTCGACGATCCACAGGGCGCCGTCCTGCTCCTTCCCGCATTCCAGGTGGGCCTGTACCTCGCCCTCGTCATCGCCGGGTTCGCCGTGCTGAACTGGCGCTCGTGTGTGACGGGCCTCGCCACGCTCGGCCTGTCGCAGGTCGTCTTCTTTGGCGCGCTGCACCTGCTGGCTCGCCACGCCGACTTCACGGCCCACGCGCGCGATGTGCGGGCGTGGGCGATTGCCGGACCGCTCCTCGTCGTCGCGGCGATGGTGACCCATGAACGTCCGGGGCGCTGACATCGCCGCCGTAACGGCCCTTGCCCTCGTCCTGGCGCTCGCCCTCGCGGCCCCGATCCTGCGAGCCCCCTCCGAACGGGTGTTTGGCCTGGAGACCGTCGGGCGCGAGCACGACCCCTTCACGGCCATGGCACAGTTCGGACGCCCCCTGACGTTCGGCGTCTACACACAGCCGCTCACCGACGTCGCCGGCGCCCTGCTCGCGCGGGTGTCAGGGCCGGTCGCCGCATACAACTGGCTGATCATCCTGTCGTTCCCGCTCTCCGCGGCTGCGGCGTACCTGCTCGCCCGCCACCTGAGGCTCTCGCACGCGGGTGCCGCCCTGGCGGCGCTGGCCTTTGCCTTTTCCCCCTTCCACCTCGCCCACGCCGCGTACCACCCGCACATTGCGCAGACACAATGGATACCGCTGTATCTCTTCGCGCTGTGGCGGTCTCTGGACGACGCGAAGCCGGCGGCCCTCGGCCTGCTCGCCGTGTCAGCGGCGGGAGTGGCACTGTCGAATTTCTACGGCGGACTGATCGCCGCCGTGACGACTCCGGCGGCGATTGCCATGTACTGGTGCTTCAAGACGCGAGGCGAACCGCGGTCGTCCCGTCACCTGGCCATCACCGTGGCGAGCCTGGCGGTCCTCGCCGCGGGGGGAGCGGCCTACGCATGGAACACGGCCCACCCGGTTCTCGCGAACCACACGCCCTTTGCATATCCGCGGGAGGACCTATTCCGCTACAGTGCCAAATGGTGGAGCTACCTCGTACCACCCGTGGCAGGTCCGATGGGCGGCCCCCGCGTGGAGCGTGCGTGGAGCGCGGCCGGTGTACGCGAAGGGTTGCTCGAGCAACAGGTGAGCCTCGGCTGGGGCGTCGTGGCGCTCGGCCTGGTCGCGATTCTGATGTGGACGCTGCGTGACCGTCGCGCGAAAGCGCCCGCCGTCGTCCCGGTGCTCGCCGGAGTCGCGCTGTTTGCTCTCGTGTGCTCCCTCTCGCCCGAACGGACCATCGGAGCATTCACCGTGACGCGCCCCTCGGCCCTTCTCTACACCTTTGTGCCGATGTTCCGGTCATACGCCCGCTTCGGCGTCGTCGTTCAGCTGATGGCGGTCCTCCTGGCCGCGGCCGGCGCGGAGCGGCTCTGGCGCGCAGGGACGCATCGGGCAAGGACAACGTGCGCCGCCCTTGTCGTGCTCTCCGTGATCGAATACTCCGTCTGGCCCCCTGCAATGTGGCGCGATGTGCTGCCGACGAGCGCGCATCGATGGGTCGCCGCGCGCCCTGACCATTCGCGCGCGCTCGACTGCGCCATGTTGACCCCCCGGTCCGAATCCGTCGAATGGCTGACGGCAGGCCGGATCTCGCTGCGGACGGCAGCCTTCGACGACTGCACGCAGCCGAGGATCAGCGACAAGCTGCGGGCCTCGGGGTATACGCACCTGCTCGTGCGGGAGCACACGCCTGAAGGGCAGTGGTTCGCAAGCCGCGACACGCCACCTGGCCTGACGCCGGCCGCCCGGTTCCACGACGCGCAGGTCTTCGCCGTCGCCCCTGGGGCTCCAGCGGTTTACAGCGCCGGGATGACGGGGTTCTTCCCGCGCGAACACGACGAGACGTGGAGCTGGCGATGGATGGGGCTCACCGCCACATGGACTGTCGTCAACACCACCGATCGGCTGATGACGGCGCGCCTGGCGGTGGAGATGACGGCTTTTCGCGGCGCCCGGGATTTGCGGCTCCTGCTCGACGGCAGGCCGGTGCAGACGCTGACCGTCGAAGAGCCGCGCCGGGACTACTGGCTTGGTCCGCTGACGCTCGCACCGGGGGAGCACGAGCTTGTGTTCCAGCCGGCAGCCCCCCCGCACATTGCGGACGATCTCATCGGGAATGGTGACCGGCGCCCGCTGTCGTTCGGGGTTGGCACGTGGCGCTGGCAGGTCGAGGGCGTCCCGGAGTGACACCGCCCGACCCGGTATCTGGCGGCGGTGCACGGCGGCGTCTGGCGTACCGCCGCTTCTGGGCCAGGGTCGGCGAGCGGTTCCCCGACCTCGGGGGGGCCGCCTCGACCCGCTTCTACGCGGAGAACGAACAGCGTCTCTTCGCCGAGCATTTTGTGCCCCTCGCAGGGTTGAGGCTCCTGAAGACGGATCTCTGGGACGAGGCCAAGAACACGCGCATCCTCGCCTGGGCGGCCGAACGGGGCGCCCGGGCCTACGGCGTCGACATCTCGGAGCCGATCGTGCTCGAGGCGCGCATCGCGTTCGGCAGTGACGCGCTCCGGTGCGCCGTGTCCGACGTCCGCCAGCTGCCCTTCGCCGACGCGAGCTTCGACGCGATCTACTCCATGGGCACGATCGAACACTTTTGCGGGACGGAATGCGCGCTCGAGGAGATATGTCGCGTGCTCAAACCGGGCGGACGGGCGATCATCGGCGTGCCGAACCGCCATGACCCATTCCTCAGGCCCCTCCTCTCAGCCGTGCTCCAGGCGCTGGGCCTGTATGCTTACGGCTATGAGAAGTCCTACTCCCGGCGCACCTTCCGGAAGATGCTCCAGGGTGCCGGGCTGACGGTGCTGGCCGAGACGGCGATCCTCTTCATGCCGGGGTGGCTCAGGATGCTCGATCTGGCGTGCCATTCCTGGTGCCGGCCGCTCACGAGGTGCACGGCCGCGTGTGTCTCTCTCTTCGTATTCCTCGACCGACACATCACAGCCGTGCGGAAACACGGGTACCTGCTGGCGACGGTCGTCACGAAACCAGACCGTTCGATACAACGGACAATGCCCGATGGCAGCGCTGATTGGCCGGTCGCCCAGAACCATGGCGGGCAGGCGGCGAGGTCGGTAAGGTACACTCGGCTGGATGACCCCTAGCTCCGCTGGATCGCCCGGCCGCAACGAGATCTGCCGTTGCGGGTCCGGCCGCAAGTACAAACAGTGCTGCCTGCCGAAGGACGAAGCCACCGCGGCCGCCGCACGCGCCCTGGCGGCTGCGGAGGCCCCCGCCCCTGTCGCGGAGGCCGTCCCCTCCACCTCCGCACGGCCGCCAAAGCCGCAGACGCCACAGCCGTGGAAGGCCACGGCCAGCCGCGGCTTTGCGAGGCGCACCCGGACGCCACGCAAGATGGGCGGGGGCTGAGGGGTTCACCTGCGCAGTTTCCTCGCCTTCACGGTGGCGGCCCTGCTGGAGATTGCCGGGTGCTTCGCCTTCTGGGCGTGGCTGAGGCGTGACGCCCACGGATCGGTGGCCCTGCTCGGTGTCCTGAGCCTCGTCTCGTTTGCGGTAGTCCTGACGCGCGCTGACAGCCCCTTCGCAGGACGGGCATATGCGGCTTACGGCGGCGTATACATCGCCGCCTCGCTCGTCTGGCTGTGGCTCGTCGAGGGGCAACGCCCTCTCGGGACCGACCTGCTGGGTGCGGCGGTCGCCATCGTGGGAGCCCTGATCATTCTTGCGTTCGGAATCCGGCAGGCGTAAGGGGCCGGCGGCGGCATCGGTGCGGGAATCCTGCTGAAACGGCCCGATCATTTGGGCCGTATTGCCGTACGCCCATGAAGCGGGCGCCTCCGGCAGGGCCGGGACGTTCCTCCGAGTGGGGTGCGGACCACCTCTGCTGAGGTGACGCGAGTCGATGGCGAGAGAGCTCGACGGCCCGCGACGATAGGAAGCATTAGACCGTTATGCGGTCTCTTATGAGGATTTTGTACTCGTTGTGGGGGATGTTCAAGCTGCAGTCTGCAGTCCAACGGCGCGCAGGAGCGCATCGAGGTCCGTGACCACGCGTTGGTAGAGGCGGTCGAGTTGATGGCGCGTGGTCTCAGCGAGTCGGGCGTCGGCGGCGACGGGGCGGAGCAGACCGGCCGTCAGCGGCGCATAAACGCGCTCGAAGAGCTTGAGGAAGACGACGCAGATCGTGTAGCCCTGGGGGC
>JACCXG010000647.1 GCA_013697225.1 Acidobacteriota bacterium | reverse complement strand
TTCGGCATCGTCAGTATTCCGCGGGTCGTCGGCTTCCGCATCCGCTACGAGCCGCAAGGCAGCGACATCCCCGCCGGCACGACCGCGCCAGAGAACTTCACCTGGGTGGAAGCGGGATGAGGAGAATCCTCCGCAGACATCCTTTGGGGCCGTTGTGACCCTGAGAGATGCCAATGCAATACCGGCACGAAGGCACTCCGACCCTGAAGGGAAGTCATGAGAACATTTCTCCTGTCGGCAATACTCCTGCTTGGCACTACCGGCACGTCCATCAAAGAGAGCACGGACGGACGACACGATTCTGTCCGCAACGGAAGCGTTCTCGCTGCTGTTCCGGATGCCCAGGGAGCTCGTTTGCCACACAGCAAGCTCCCCCTCAGCTTCGAAGCGAACCACGGCCAGGCGGCCCAGGACGTCAAGTTCCTCTCTCGAGGGCGAGGCTATGGTTTGTTCCTGACTCCGACAGGGGCGACCGTGTCGACACGGGGCGCGGCTCCGTCAACGGAACCTGCGGCCGCGATGCACATGCACTTCGTCGGATCGAATCCCGCGGTGCGCGTCGTGGGCAAGGGGCCGCTTCCTGGCGTCAGCAACTACTTCATCGGCCGCGACCCTGCGAAGTGGCGCACCCGCGTTCCCCATTACGCCCAGGTACGGTACGAGGAGATTTACCCGGGCATCAATGTCGTCTTCTACGGAAATGACGAGGGCCGTCTCGAGTACGACTTCATCGTCGCACCCGGCGCGGATCCCCAGACGATTCGCGTTGGTTTCGACGGCGTGGATGGCCTCGAAATCGACGAGCGCGGCGACCTCGTTCTGCGCATCGCCCTCCCCGCTGCTGCGGACAGGGCGCCCGCCGAGCGCACACTGCGCCTGGAGAAGCCGCGCCTCTATCAGGAGACGGCGACAGGGCGGCAGGAGATCGCGGGGCGCTACGTGCTCGACGGCGGAGCCGCCCGCCAGGTGCGTTTCGAGATCGGGCACTACGACGTCGCCTCCCCACTTGTGATCGATCCCGTTCTGATCTATTCCACCTATCTCGGAGGGAGCGGCGACTTCACCTACATTCCAACAGGTATCGATGGCGGCGCGAGCATTGCGGTTGACTCGGGGGGAAACGCCTACGTCACGGGCTTCACCGATTCGCTAAATTTTCCCACGGCCAATCCGTTGCAACCGCAGCTTGGGGACCAGAATCTGGACGCCTTCATCACCAAGTTTGACGCGACCGGCAACCGACTGGTCTATTCCACGTTCCTTGGTGGCTGGGGCAACGATTACGGCTTGGGCATCGCCGTTGACGACGTAGGCAGTGCGTACGTGAGCGGATATAACGATTCACCCGACTTCCCTGTCACCGCCGGCGCGTTCCAGACCGCGGTCGCTGGGTGGTCCCCGGATGCCTTCGTCGCGAAGTTGAACGCGGCGGGTGACGCGCTCGTGTACTCCACGCTCCTCGGTGGCAGCGCCGGCGATCATGCCTACGCCATCGCCGTGGACGCGCTGCACAGCGCCTATGTGACCGGCAGTACGTCCTCGAGCGATTTCCCGATTGTCGCAGGCGCCTTTCAGCAGGGGATCGGCGGCGGCGGCGACGCATTCGTCGCAAAATTGAACGCTGCTGGGTCCGCGCTCGCGTACTCCACTTACCTGGGCGGGAGCTTTGAAGACCAGGGCCTTGCGATAGCCGTCAACGCCGCGGGACGCGCCTTCGTGGCCGGCTTCACCCGTTCGGGTAGTTTCCCGAGCACGCCGGGCGCTTTCGATGCCACGTGCGGGACCGACGGGCAGTGCAACCAGGTGTTCGATCCAGCGTCGAGCGCCACGGTCCCGTCGCAGGACGCCTTCGTAACAGCATTGGATCCGCCTGGCTCTGCGCTCGTCTACTCGACCTTCCTGGGCGGCGGTTCGGCCGATATCGCTTACGGTGTCGCCGTGGACGCATTGGGTCAGGTGTCGGTCACGGGGAGCGCGGCCTCGAGTGACTTTCCGGTGACGGCCGGCGCCTTCCAGCCTTCTCTCGCGGGCGGCTCGGACGCATTCGTCACCAGGTTGAACGTCGGCGGCTCAGGCCTCGTTTATTCGACATATCTCGGTGGCAGCGCCGCGGATATCGGCCGCGCGATCGCGGTCGATTCCCACGGCCACGCGCATGTGGCTGGCTCCACGTCCGCTGCCAACTTCCCGACGGCCGCTCCTATTCAAGCGGCGCTTACCGGAGGCGGTGACGCGTTTGTCACGAAGTTGAATCCGAGCGGAACGGCCCCCGTTTATTCCACCTACTTCGGGGGCGGTGGCGACGAAGTGGCGTTCGGGATCGCGCTCGACGCTTCGGGAGACGCGTACATCATCGGGTCCACCACCTCGTCTGATTTTCCGGTGACGGGCAGCGCGTTCCAGGCGCTTCCCGGGCTCACCTCTGACGCGAGCGTCGCGTGCTGCTTCGGTAATCCCATTGTGTTCGACGCGTTCGTGGCCAAGATTGGCGCGGCCGCGGCGGCGGGCACCGCCATCGGGCCCAGCGCGCTCTCCTTCCGAGAGGAGCAAATCGGAGCCGCCACCACAGGACGGGCGATCCTGCTCACTGCAGCTGGCAGCGAGCCGCTGGTATTGACCGGCATCGACGTCACCGGGGACTTCGCCGAGACCAACACCTGCGGCAGCCTCGTGGCGCCGGGGGCTACCTGCGCCATCACGGTCACCTTCAACCCCGCGGCGGTCGGTGCCCGCTCGGGGAGCTTGGTCATCACCCACGGCGCGGCCGGCAGCCCTCTTGTTCTTCCGCTCGACGGCGTCGGCGTCGACCGGCGGATCACGGTGTCGCCCTCTACCCTCTCGTTTGGCGATCAGGCCGTCGGTACCAGGAGCGACGCACGGCCGATCACCATCAGCAATGTCGGGAGCAGCGACCTGACACTTGGGACCATTGGGATCAGCGGCGACTTTGGCCTGACTTCCGCCTGCCCCACCCCTCTTGTCAGCGGCGCCAGTTGCACGCTCAGCGTCTCGTTCTCTCCGACTGCGAGCGGGTCCCGGAACGGATCCATCAGCATCTCGGGAAATGTGGTCGGCAGCCCCCATTTCGTTTCCCTGACCGGCAACGGAACCGGCAGCGCACCCATCGTCACCCTCTCGCCGGGAAATCTGGGATTCGGATCTACCCCCGTCGGCGTCACCAGCCCGCCGCAAAGCATCACGCTCAGCAACACAGGCAACGCGGCGCTCGCCATCGCGAGTATCGCGACCAGCGGCGACTTCGTGCAGACCAACACCTGCGGCGGCAATGTGGCGGCCGGCGCGAGCTGCGTGATCAGCGTTCGCTTTGCACCCACCGCCGAGGGCAGCCGTTCCGGGGCGTTGACGATCACCGACAACGCCACCGGCAGCCCACAGGTGGCGTCGCTCTATGGCTGGGGGTCGGCTCCCACGAGCCCGCCAACAGCGTCTTTCACGTACAACTGCGTCGCGCTGGCCTGTGGTTTCGACGGCACCAGTTCCTCGGTCGTAAACGGAACCATCACGGCATGGGCCTGGGAGTTCGGCGACGGGATTACCGCGTCGGGAAAGACCGTGAACCACACGTACGTGGCGGCTGGCACCTACACAGTCACGCTGACAGTGACCGACAACCTGCTGAGGACGGCCAGCATGTCGAGGAGCGTTTCAGTGTCCGCGACGACACACGTCGGGGATCTTGATGGGTCTTCGGTCGCCAAGGGGAATACGTGGACGGCGGTTGTGACAATCACCACGCACGACGCGTATCACCGTGCCGCAGCGGGCGCGACCGTGACGGGTACCTGGAGTGCCGGGGCCTCCGGGGCGTCGTCCTGCACGACCAACAGCTACGG
>JACCXG010000643.1 GCA_013697225.1 Acidobacteriota bacterium | reverse complement strand
CAGCGACGTGCCATCGGCCGAGAAGGCGTAGCCGGTTGATGCGGCCATGCCATAGCTGGTGGTCTCGAAAAAGGTCTCCGCCGAATAGCGGACCGGCTGGCCCTGTTTGGCGGCGGCGGTCTGCGCGGCGAGCGGCACCGCGCCGAGGGCACAGGCGGTGGTTGCAACCAGGATTGCGGCGGCGCTCTTCATCATTCCCTCCCCGTTCGGGGTCTTATATAGCGATGAGACGGCAGAGGGATTGTCCAGACCTTTCAAGTGGAAGGCAAGGTCAAAGCGTCGATCGCGCCCTGGAGGATCTCACGCGCGAGGAACCGCAGCAGATTGCCTCGGCGTTGGAGGTTGGGAGATGGGAATTGGGAGTTGATCAGACCTCTTCACCGGCTTGCAAGTGACGCGCTGAGTGCTGCGCGTGTGCAGGGGCGGCTTCAGCCGGCCGCTGCGGACTGCGGCGTCGTGTCATCCCGCCAGGAACAGCACTGTCACCAGAACCAGCCCGATGACGAGTACCCAGCCGAGCGCGAACCCGCCGAGATCCTCCCGGTACGCGCGCCAGCCGCGGCCGGCGGCCCCCTCGCGCAGGCGCAACAGGTTCACGAGCAGCAGCGGCTGCGCGGCGGTGGAGATTACGGCGGGCCGGGCGTCGGCATCGCCGGGGATGGTCGCGATCTCCCCAAGGGCGGGTTCGGTCCCCTGGCGCCGCCTCGGCAGCGCGTCCGCACTCCGTGGCGCTGACCACATAGAAGGGTCCGCCCAGGGATCCGTCGCGCCTTGGTCACTGGACGTCTGGAGCCGCCCGAAGAAGGAATTCAGGCTCGCCTCCGGCTCCGGCGCCGTCAAGAGGCTGACGACGACGAGCGCGGTGATGCCGACGAGGAGCGCCGCAAGGAAGACGTTCGCGTCCCAGTGATCGAGCCGCTGCCCCGTGAGGTAGTAGAGCAGGAAGTTCGTCGCCAGCGCACTCACGATGCTCGCCGCGGCGCCCCAGCGGTTCGCACGCCGCCACAGCAGGCCGCCAAGCACGCTAATCCCCACGAACGTCGCAAGCGTTTCCGTCAGCAGGAACGTGTAGAGCACGCTCTGGATCAGGAAGATCGCGTAGAAGACCCCCGCCATCGTGATCAGGAACCCGCTGAGACGCCCGACGCGCAGGTAGTGCCTGTCCGGGCGGTCGGGCACCAGACGACGCCGGTAGAGCCCCTCCGTGAAGAGGGCGCCGCTGCTGACCATGAACGCTGAGCACGTGGACATGTTCGCCGCGAGGATTGAGGCAATGAGCAGCCCGAGCGCGCCGGGAAACAGCAGCTGACGGCAGGCGAAGCCGAAGGCGTTTTCAGGATCCCCGAGGGTTTCGGCGTCCGCGAATCCCTGCGCCACCATCGCCGCGACGATCAGCCCGACGAGCGCCCAGCCGACGGTGCAGACCCGCTTCACATAGTTGCCGAACAGCATGCCGATCCGGCAGGTCCGTTCGTCGCGGCCGGTGCCGACGGCGGCAAGCATCTGCGGCTGCGCCATGATGCCGACCAGGCCGTTCACCGTCAGCATCGCGATCACCCACGGGCCTATGCCGGAGGGGGTGGCGAGCGAGAATCGAAAAGGTTCGAGCGATTCCTTCATGCCCGCCAGCCCGCCGACGACACCCCAGCCGAGCGGGATGAGCATGAAGGAGAGGACGATGATGAGGAAGCCTTGAAAGAGGTCGGTCCACGCCGCGGCGACCAGCCCGCCGACGAGGCTGTAGAGGATGAACATCACCGTCATCGCCACGACGATCTCGTTCGCCCCCACGCCGCCGCCCGACGCCTGGCTGATGACCTTCCCCGCCCCCTTCAGCATGCTCCCCGTGTTGATGATGAAGAAGCACAGGGCGAACACGATGTAGATCGCGCCCATCCACGGGCCGTACCGATCCTCGGTGAACTCCGCCATCGTCGTGCGACGGATCCGCCGGAAGACGGGAGCCATGATCCAGTAGAAGGGCGTGATGAAGAGGTTCTTCCACTGGAACCAGATTGCCGAAGCACCGAGGGTGTAGACTGCGCCGGAGAGCGCCACCGGCATTTCGGCGTGCGTGCCGACCCCGAAGCTCTGGCCGACCATCAGCCACGGGCCGAAGCGCCGGCCGCCGAGGAAGTAGTCGCCGGTGTGGCGCACGCGAAGCCCCGCGACCAGCCCGATTGCCGTGATGATGAGCAGGTAGCCGACGAGGATGACCCAGTCGAGCGGGGCGATGTTCATGCTGTGGCGGAGAGGATATCAATGCCGGCCGCCGGCTGCCAGCCGCCCCCCGCTCTGTGTCTTTCACCCCCTCCTTGGTGTCTCCGAACGTGACCGCCCGTTCCGCGGCGGTCCACGTCGGATGCGAATCGGCGGGGACACGCGACACGGGCTCCGGTAAGCTCGAGGTGATGGTTTTGCGTCCCATGGCGCGCCTGCGGACCAGCGCGTTCCTGAGCCTTGCGGCCGTCGTCACCTGCGCGGCCGCAGGCAGTGCCGCTCTCGAGCCCCGCGCTCCCTCGTTACGGCAGGTCCTCGCGCGCGCGGCGGACTACTCGGTTGCCTACGGCTCGGCACTCGCCAGCGTCGTCGCCGACGAGACC
>JACCXG010000636.1 GCA_013697225.1 Acidobacteriota bacterium | reverse complement strand
ATACGCTCCCCCCGAATCAGGCGGTCTCTGCGCGGTCGCAGGCGAAGATCAATGCGCGACGTGGTCAAAAGCCGGAGCCACGCGACGTCGCCGGGATCATCCTGCGCAAGAGCCGCGCGCTGCTGGGGGACCTCACCCAACGCGCACAGGAGGCGCTCGCGCACATCGCGCCTGGACACCGGATCGTCACCGGTCCTTCCTCGAAGACATCGCTGCCCGATGCCTCCGTGACCCTTGCTGTCACCTCACCTCCCTTCCTGGACGTCGTGGACTACAAGTCCGACAACTGGCTGCGCTGCTGGTTCAGCGGCATCGAGGCGGTGTCGGTTCCGGTCACCATGGCGCGCCGGATCGATGCCTGGCAGGCCTTCGTCACGGACACGCTGTGCGATGTTCGCCGCCTGCTGAAGCCCGGCGGTCATGTCGCATTCGAAGTCGGTGAGGTCCGCGGGGGCGCCGTGCGACTCGAGGAGGCCGTGATCCCGGCTGGCATGGCTGCGGGGCTCGAACCGCTTCTGGTGGTCATCAATGCCCAGCAGTTCACGAAGACGGCGAACTGCTGGGGGGTCGCCAACAACCGGAAGGGCACCAACTCCAACCGGATAGTGCTCTTCCGTAAAGTTCTTTGATACCCTCTCGCCGTTCGACGTGTGCGCCCGGAGGAGCCCGTATGTCAGATATGTCCCGGATGAAGGTTGTCGTCGTGAGCGCGGCCTGGGCCTGCGCGACGATGCTTGCCGGCCTCGCACCGGCGGCGGCCCAGGACGACAGGCCGCGGATCGCGGTAATCCATTTCGCCAACAACAGCACCTGGAACTACTGGGGTGACAGCCTGGGGAAGGCTGCCGCCGACGAGCTCACGACACAGCTGGTGCAGAGCGGCCGGTTCACCGTCGTGGAGCGCTCGAGGCTCGAGACGGTGCTCGCGGAGCAGAACCTCGGCGCCAGCGGCAGGGTCACACCTGCGACCGCGGCGAAGATCGGCCAGCTCCTCGGGGTGCAGTTCATCCTGACCGGTTCCATCACGCAGTTCTCCGTCGAGCGGACGACGGTGGGGATCCGCGGCGTCGGCGGCACGGTTTCGAACGCCGAGAGCAAGGTGGACGCCCGGCTGATCGACGCCGACACGGGAGAGATTCTGCTCGTGGCCGAAGGCCAGGGCAACAAGCGGATGGGGGGCGGCCACTTCCGCGGGACGCACGCGGAGCGGACCTTCGAGCAGGGGGCGGCGCAGGAGGCGCTGCGCCCTGCAATCGAATCCGTGCTGAAGAGGGTCACCGCCCAGAGCAAACTGCTCGCCGCCCGGGTTCCGGGCACGCCGGAGGGGCAGGTCGTCGGCGGCAAGGACGGCACCTTCTACATCAATCGGGGGCAGAACGCCGGCGTGACCGTGGGCCAGCGCTTCGAGGTGCTGCGGGTAGTCGACGAAATCAAGGATGCCGACGGCCGGGTGCTGGACCGCGTCATCGGCAAGGTCGGAACGCTCGAAGTCACGCAGGTGATGTCGCAGTCTGCCATCTGCAAGGTGATCGAGGGCAGCGCTGCGCCCAAGGACACAATCAAGTGAGCTACGGCGCGCGGGTGCCTCTGGTGGTGATCGTCTCGAGCCCGTGAGCCTGCGGACCGCGTTCCGTACGCCACAAGAGGAACGAGAACAGGAGCCCGACCGACGCAAGGGAGGTCAGGATCCAGATCATCCCGTTGTAGCCTGCCGGGGTGTCCGGGCCCGCGCCAAACGCGTCGTTCGTCCGCCCGATCATCCAGGGCACGGCCGCCACGCCAAGCTGCTGGCACAGCGTCATGAGCGCGTAGGCCGACCCGAGCCGGCGTTCCTGCACGATGTACGCGACCGACGGCCACATCACCGCCGGTATGAGGGAGAACGATACGCCGAGCATCGCAATCGGCACGAAGAGAGACACGTTGGTGTAGCCCATCACCAGAAACGCCGGGAGCAGCAACACCGACCCGAGCATCATCAGCACCGCGCGCCTGCCGATCCGGTCCGTGAGCAGCCCGAACAGTGGCGTCGCCACCATTGCCGACAGCGGCAGCACGCTGTTGAGGAAGCCGGCGAACTCCCGTGTCTCTCCATGGGCTTCCATGAAGTACTTGATGGCAAAGGCGCGGAACGGAAAAATCGCCGAGTAGAACACCACACAGAGCCCGACGATGTACCAGTACGCACGGTCGAACTGGTACAGGTCGCGCAGCACGAGCTTCTCGGTGGCCTCCTGCTCCCCGAGGCGATGCTGCTTGGACGCCCGGTTTTCAACGAGCCAGTAGGCCACTGCCCCCGCCACGCACATGACGGCCATTCCGGCGGCAAGAACGAGGGGCCCCTGCCAGTCGCTGTAGAGCGGCCGCGCCCAGGTCGGGGAGTTGTCGGCGGCCACCGAACCAAGCCGCGCGATCGTCAGGTTCACCCCGAACGCAAAGCTCAGTTCCTTCCCCTTGAACCACTTCGCCAACGCCGTTGTGACCGCGACAATCAGCGGCTCGGCGCCGACCCCGAGGAGGAAACGGCCGGCAAGCATCACGCGTATGTCCGCTGAGAGCGCGGTCAGGATCGCGGCGGCCAGACAGACGAGCGCAAAGATGACGATCGAGTGCCTGGTGCCGTAGCGATCGATGACGTAGCCGCCGGCCAGCAGCACGAGGACGGCGGCAATGCTGTAGACGGAGTACAGCATGCCGATCTGCTCGTCCCGGAACCCGAGCTGCTGGGCGAGGAGGTCCGCCACCGGCGCGACCGCGTCGTACGGGTAGTAGTTGCCGAACATGGCCAGGCTGAGGAACACCAGCACGGCCCAGCGGTAGGCTGGAGGCGGTTCGGGCCTGGCGATCGGCAGGCTGGATGGCGATGCAGTCATGACCCGGGTCGTATGGTATACGGTCTACCGATTGTGTGAGACGGTCCGCCCGGGCTAGCATCTAGCACCCTGGAACCACTGCTCTCTGCTCACTTTCGCGAAGGATACACGTGTCTCCACTGCTGATCCTGCTCGTCGGCGTCGTCGTGGTTGTCGGAATGATCGTGGTGCTGCGGATCAACGCGTTCATCGCGCTGGTCACGGCGGCGCTCGCGGTGAGCCTGCTGGCGCCCGGCCCGATGGAGCAGAAGGTGTCGCGGATCGCCGAGGCGTTCGGCACCACCGCCGGAAGTATCGCCATCGTGATCGGCATGGCCGCGGTGGTCGGTCAGTGCATGATGGCGAGCGGTGCCGCCGATCGAATCGTGAGGGCCTTCGTCAAGGCGCTCGGGGAGAAGCGGAGCGGCGCGGCGCTGACCGGGAGCGGATTCGCGCTTTCGATTCCGGTGTTCTTCGATACCGTGTTCTTCCTGCTCGTTCCGCTCGCCCGATCGATGTTCCGGCGAACCGGAAGGAACTACCTGAAATCGTTGATGGCCATCAGTTCCGGGGCGGCGATCACACACACCCTCGTGCCGCCAACCCCGGGCCCCATGGTGATTGCCGACACGCTGCGCGTGGACATCGGCGTCATGATCCTCATGGGGATTACGGTGGCCAT
>JACCXG010000583.1 GCA_013697225.1 Acidobacteriota bacterium | reverse complement strand
GCGGAGGCATCGAACGAGACCAGGCTCGCACGGTGATGCGGACTCCGGACGATGGCGGCGTGCAGCACGCCAGGCCCCCTCAGATCGGTTGGATACGTCTTCGCGCCCGTGACGATCGCGCGACTGTTCACGTTGTGAGTCGAGGTTCCGAGCGTCTGCCAGTCGCTGGCGGACGTCAGCACGTCACTGCCGCCGAGACGCGCGGCGCGAACGGCCGCAGCGGCCTGGCGGATCACCGGCACGGTCTGAGGCGAGGTCAGACTCGACCACGTCCCGCCATCGTCCGGACACAACGATGTATCGCCCATCACCAGCTCGACCCTGTCGAGCGGCACGCGCAGTTCTTCCGCGAAGGCCTGGGTGAGCAACGTGCGCGCTCCCTGCCCCATGTCCATCTTGCCGGTGAAGGCGCGGTAGGTGCCGTTCTCGGCGACCTGCACGCGCACGGGCACGTCCTGCCCCTGCGCACGCACGGTGACGAGCAGGAAGAGACCGCCGCCGAGGACCTTCAGGAACTCGCGGCGATCCGGCGGGAGCGTGTCCAGCAGGTCGAAGATCTCGTAGCGCTCGGGCTCGAGCTCCTCCTCGAAGCGCTGCTTGTAGGCACGCCGGAGGTCGTCAGCCACGACGCCCTCGCGCCATCGCTGCACCTGCCGCGCGTACGGCCTCCACGATCCTCGGATAGGTCCCGCACCGGCAGATGTGCCCGTCGAGCGCCCCTTTGATCTCACTGTCGGTGGGGGAGGCATTCCTTGCGAGCAGCGCCACGGCTCCAACGATCATGCCGGGGGTGCAGAACCCGCACTGGAACGCCTGCGCGTCGATGAAGGCCTGCTGGACGGGATGCAGGCGGCCGTCTTCGCTCAGGCCCTCGACCGTGACGATGGCCTTCTGCGCCGCTGAGGCCGCTGGTGCCGTGCAGGCGGCTACGGCCCGCCCGTCCACCAGCACCGTACAGCTCCCGCACTGCCCCTCGCCGCAGCCAAGCTTCGCGCCGTTCAGCCCGATCTGGTCGCGGAGCAGGTCCAGCAGACGCGTGCCCTCCGGCACGTCGCCGCGCCACGACCGGCCGTTCACCGTCAGGCTCAGGTGCGGCATCGCGCGTCACCCCGCGGAATGAGATGCATCAGGAGCGGATCGTAGCATCAGGGCGCGATTGAGCAACCTCCGACGCTTCACAACATGCCTCCGGCGGATCCGGCACGGAGATTTAACGCCATCGTAACGGACCAGTCACTCGGGCCTCACGCCGGCCGCCTACTCTCTCCTCAGACTGCACCCCGCGATCAGCGGGGAGTGCACAACACACAAGAGGAGACATGACACGACACATCCGAGCACTCGCGCTCCTGCTCGCCACAGCGCTCGCCCTGCCGTCCGCTGGCGCCGCGCAGGTTACCGAATCCCGCATCCTGGGGCGCGCCGCGGACCAGACCGGCGCCGTCCTGCCCGGCGTGACCGTCATGGTCACGTCGAAAGCCACCGGCGCGTCGCGCACGGTCGTGACGGACGCGGACGGCCGCTTCACGGTCACCAATCTCGGCCCCGGCACGTATGAGGTCGTGACGGAGCTGGGCGGGTTCGAGGTCGTGAGGAAGGAGGTGGTGCTCGGCGTGGGGGACAACAAGGCGGTGGACATGGCGATGGCGGTCAGCGGCATCGCCGAAGCGGTCACGGTCGGGGCGACGCCGTGGTGATCGACACATCGTCGGCGAAGATCGGCGTCAACATCTCTCCGGAAGAGATCCAGAACCTGCCGGTCAACGGCCGCAACTTCGCAAACCTGATGACCCTTGCCACCGGTGCGACATCGGACGGGAACGGCGGCTGGGCCAGCGTTCGGTTCAATGGGAAATCGAACCAGCAGAACTATCTAAGCTATGACGGCGTGGACGGCACCTACGTCTGGGACGCGAGCCCGGGGTATCTCAACGCGACGGGATCGCAGTTCCGGCTGCAGACGTCGATGGAGTCGGTTGCGGAGTTCCGCGTGAACTCCGGTCTCGCGCCGGCCGAGAGCGGCCTCGGGGCAGGCGGCAACATCACTGTTGTGACGAAGAGCGGATCCAACGCGCGTCGCGGCTCCCTGTTCGAGTACCTGCGGAACGATGCGATGGACTCGGCGAGCAAGTACGACAGCAAGAAGCAGAACCTCGAGATGCACCAGTTCGGCGGATCGCTTGGCGGCCCCGTCGCGCTGAACCGCACGTTCTTCTTTGCCAGCTACGAGGGACTCAAGCAGACGACCGGCCTCAGCTTCACCGAAGCAGTGCCGTCGGCCGAGGCTATCCGCCGCATTGCCGCTGGTGAGCCGGTTGGATCGGGCGCTGGACAGACCGCCGCGCGCACCCAGGCGGTCGCCCCGCTCCTCGCCGGGTTCCCGCGCGGGACCACCGCGACAGCGAACCCGCTGCTGGATCTCGCGACGGCCGACCATGAGGCCCGCCAGACGGAGCACAGCGTCTCGGCCCGCGTCGACCATCGGTTCACTGAGACGCAGTCACTCTACGCCCGCGTGCTCTACAGCAACGGCGATATCTGGACACACCGGATCGCACGGTGACGCCGCGGCGGGTCCTGGCGAGGCAGGATCCCACCAACGTGGCCGTCAACCATCAGTCGCTCCTGGGCCGCAACATGATCAACGAGCTCAAGGTCGGCTACAACGCCCCTGGCACGAGCGCCATCGCGTTCGGCGGGACCGAGTACGATCCGGTCGGCGTCTCGCT
>JACCXG010000510.1 GCA_013697225.1 Acidobacteriota bacterium | reverse complement strand
ATTACAACGGGCACCGCACCCATGCGGGACTGAACGGGCGCCCGCCGACACCGAGCGCTGATGGGCGCTGCAGCCTCGCGAATATCCGTTCGTACCGCTGGCAGTCGCACTGCCGCGGGCTGCATCACACGCCGATCGCAGCGTGACGTTCACCGGACACATCTGGCGCACTCCAAGCCGCACGCTGGGTCGAGCCGTTGAACATCCGCCTGTGCAAGGTCGGGTGAAACGGGCGGGCACATGGATTCGGCCAAGAGTGGGCCGGCGTGGGCTCTTCAAGCGATGGCTCACAGCACGAACTCCGAATTCGCCATCGACATCTGGCGGGCATTGGGATTCGGATGACTCACCGCAACGCGAGCTGTTTCGGGATGCTTGACCGCACAATTAGGAATTCCCCACCGACAGGCACGCCAGCTCCAATAGGCGCTGGCTGTCTCGCGGCGGACGGCGGTGGCCTGCTCGATGCGCCGGAACGACCAAGTCAGTCGCCCCAACGCCAGAATTTGTTGCTGTTTGCTCTCGCTCAAGACGTTGCTCATGCCGACGCGGCGTAGGAACATGCGTTCCTCGCACGCGGGCGATGCAGGGTACTTTCGCGCCCGCCGCGAGGCATTTTCGAGTGCTCAAGAACGCCGCCGGAGCGCGTGCATGATCGTCGGCAGACGCCGACCGATTCGGTCGGTACCCCTATGCTGGACTGCCAGCGTCGAAGGCCGGTAGAAACTGCTCGCCGACGTGGGGCCCCGCGGGTCGATACGAGGTGACCGTGTTAGGCTTTGTTCGGCCGTGCCGTTCAGAAACCACGAATCCTGTGGAGGCTTCACCATGCGTCTGCGGCTGAGAATCGTCGCGTTCGTCGCCTTCACGTTGGCGCACGTTTCCACGGTCCTGGGACAGACCGCTCAGGTGACGGGTCGCGTCACGGACACCACGGCTGGCGCGCTGCCGGGCGTGGCCGTGACGATCACGAGTGTCGACACCGGGTTGACCCGCACGGTGGTGACCAATGAGGAGGGCTCCTACACTATTCCATTCCTGCCGCCGGGGCGATACCGCACGACCGCGGAGCTGGCGGGGTTCAGCCCGGCGGCGCGCGAGAACGTGGTGCTCTCGGTCGATCAGGTCGCGCGGTTCGACTTCGAGCTCGCAGTCGAGGGCGTGGCGGAATCGGTCGAGGTCGGCGGGCGGGCGCCCTTGATGCAACGCGAGACCTCCTCGCTTGGGCAGGTGATTGACAACAAGACCATCGTCACGCTGCCGTTAAACGGTCGCAACTACACGCAGCTGGCCGTGTTGATGCCCGGGGCGACGCCCAACGTGGGCTCCCGCGCCGAGGATGGCTTCAGCGTCAACGGCAACCGCACGTTTCAGAACCTCTTCCTGGTGGACGGGGTCGACAACAACAACTACATCCTCGGGGTCGACACCAACTCGATGCAGGCGATCCGGCCACCGCTCGACGCGGTCCAGGAGTTCAAGGTCGAGAGCAGCAACTACAGCGCCGAATACGGCCGCTCCGCGGGCGGTCTTATCAACGTGGTCATCAAGTCGGGGACCAACACGTTCAGCGGGTCGGCTTTCGAGTTCTTCCGTGACGATGCGCTTGACGCCAACGACTTCTTCGCGAACCGCGCCGGCCTGGAAAAGGCGCCGCTGCGGTATCACCAGTTCGGCGGCACACTGGGTGGGCCCATCGCCCGGAGTCGGCTGTTCTTCTTCGGGAGCTACCAGGGGACACGGTCGACACGATCCGAGACGACCAGCGTCAGCGTCCCGACGCCGGAACAGCGCCGCGGTCACTTCGGCGACATCGTCATCTACGATCCCGCCAACGTCGTGAACGGCATCCGCCAGCCCTTTCTCGGCAACGTCATTCCGCCCGAGCGGCTGGATCCGGTCGGCGTGCGCCTCGCCGCGCTCTACGCGGATCCGAATCAGCCGGGGCTGGTGAACAACTACGCGGCGAACGTGCCGCGGACCGACGACGCCGACCAGATCGACGGCCGGGTGGACTACAACGTGAACGACCGTACGCGGCTGTTCGGGCGCTACAGCCGCTCGGAACGCGTGATCGATAGCGACAGCATCTTCGCGCCGCCGGGCAACGGCGGCGGGTTCGGCAGCTTTCCCCTGCGCATCACGGCCGCTGCCTATTCGGGTGTGGTGGGAGCAACGCAGGTCCTGTCCTCATCGGCGGTGAACGAGATCAGGGTCAGCTACACGAGAAACGAGTCGGATCAGCTCAGCCCGGCGGCCGAGTCGCTCTACGACGAATTCGGCATCGGAGGTGTGCCCCACTTTCAGGGGCTCACGGGATTGCCGACGATCAACGTGACCAACTACACGGGCCTGGGGGATCGGACGTTCGCGCCCAATCCGAAACAGGCCGACACGTTCCAGGTCAACAACAACCTGTCGCTCGTGCGCGGCACTCATTCGCTCAAGCTCGGGGGTGAGGTCTGGCGCCTCCAGAGCTTCGCCGGCACGTCCAGTCTGGCGCGAGGGTCGCTGTTTTTCAACGGCCAGTTCACCGCGCGTATTCCAGGAGCAGGCGCCGGAAACGCCCTGGCCGATCTTCTACTTGGTCAGACGAGCAACGCCCAGTTGTCGACACGGCTAGTCGGCGACTTCAGCTCGAACTACTACGCGGTGTACGTCAACGATAGCTGGAAGGTGACGCCGCGCCTGACGCTGAACCTCGGGGTGCGGTACGACCTGCAGACGCGGATGCGCGAGAAAGAGAACCGGCAAGCGGTGTTCGACCTCAACCCGGGTAGCCCGACCTCCGGGACGATCGTCAACGCGGAGGATGGCGATCACCGCTCGGAGACGTTTTCGGAGCTCGACACGAACAACTTCGCGCCCAGGCTGGGGGCCGCGTTCCAGCTCGACGACACGACGGTGCTCCGGGGCGCCCTCGGGCTGTTCTACGGCGGATCGGGGTTCAACGCAATCGCGCAATCCGGCGCCGCCAACCCACCGTATTTCATCAATGTCAGCATCAACACCCCGACGACGGCGACGCGCTCCAATCTCGTGCTGTCCGACGGGTTTCCGCCAGGTACGCTGTCGCCCACGCGCGCGGTGAATCCCGCCGCGTACGCGCAACCCGCGGAGTACCCGTTCACGACGATGTTTCAGGGGAACATTGCCATTCAACGGGAACTGACTGCGGCCATGGTGGCGACGATCGCGTACGTCGGCTCCTCGAGCAGGAACCTGCGGCGCCAGCTTGACGTCAACGCGCCGCTGCCGGGTCCGGGACCGATCAATCCGCGGCGGCCGTTCCCGGACTGGGGCGCGATCACGGTCCTCCAGGCGGACGCCGAGACCTCGTATCATGCGCTGCAGGCGAAACTGGAGCGCCGGTTCACTCGTGGGCTGTCCGTGCTGGCCTCTTACACGTGGAGTCATGCGATTGACGATGCGCAGGACAACGAGGATGGGGGCGGGAATGGCCCGGTTCTGCCCCAAAACCCACTTGACCTTGCGGCCGAGAAGGCTTCGGCCGGCATTGACGTCCGGCAACGCCTCGTCACCAGCTTCGTATACGATGTGCCGCTCGGGCGGGCGGGGGGCGTCCTGGGCGCCTCGCCGGTGATGCGGGCGATCTTCGGTGGGTACCGCGTGAGCGGCATCTTCGTGGCGCAGGGCGGGCCCCCGGTCAACCCCGGCGTGGCGGGCAATCCGGCCAACACGACGGGCCCGATCCGTCCGAACCGTCTTGCGGATGGCAACCTCCCGCGAGACGAGCGCTCGGTCGATCGCTGGTTCGACCTGTCGGCGTTCGCGGTGCCGCCGCCGTTCACGTACGGCGACTCGGGTCGGAACGTGCTGCGGGCACCGGGGCTAGTCAACGTGGACCTCGTGGTGGCGCGCGATGTTCCGTTCGGCGGCGACCGCCGGCTCGAGTTCCGGGCGGAGTTCTTCAACCTGACGAACTCGGCGCATTTCGCGCGGCCGAACGCGACGATCGGATCGCCACAAGCCGGCCTGATTAGCTCCACCGCGCAGGCGAACCGACAGGTGCAATTGGGGGTGCGGTTCGTGTTCTGATATGGCGGCTGGCGTGTCGTGATGTCTCAGCCGTTGCCGCGTTTCCGTCTGTTGGGGATCGGGGCGCAAGGAAAGGAACGGGGGATCGCGCATTGATGACGCATCACATGATGGCCCGCGCCAGACCACGCCATGTCGCGCGATCGGCAAATCGGTTGTGCGCAGGTGCCCTCCTGCTGGCGCTGGGCCTGGGGCTCGCCCAGCCGGGGGCGGTCCACTCGCTTCTGCCGGAGGGCGGTGCGGCTGTCACCCCGGCGGCATCCCGCCCGCCGAACATCGTGCTGCTTTTCGCCGACGACCTGGGCTACGGCGATCTCGGGAGCTTCGGCGCGAGAAGGATTAAGACGCCGAACCTCGATCGGATGGCGGCCGAAGGCGTAAAGTTGACCCCGTCCTGTGCGGAAACTCCGCCGATGGAGTATTGCCGGCAAATCGGCACCTGACCGGCAGAATATCAATCTCCACGACTTGAACGCCCAGGGCGCTTCCGGCAAGCTTTCACCATGGACCCGCTGCCTCGCCCACTCGCTTTCTTTCTCCTGCTGGTCTCCGGCTGGGTCAATCGGCAGCACCAGGCGGTCATTGACTACCTGCTCGAGGAGAACCGGATTCTCCGCGCAGCTGTCCGCACGGACCTTCTGCAGATTCCCGCGCGAGTTGTCGTCACGTGTACACGCCCCGTCCCGCCTTTGTTCCCGTACTGGCGGTGAACGACACCGTTGCACCTTCCTTCGTACGAGCCACTCCACCTCTGTCTAGTGCATAAAGATCCCTCGCAAACTCCAAGGGTCCGTAGCTGGCTGCGGTTCCCGGCATCAACGTCAGCGCCTGATAAATTCGCGAAAGCGCGATTGTCTGTCCCGGCTCGGATCCTGAAATTAGCCGGTACGCCGTCAGCAACAGTTCTAAGAAGCGATCCGGCGGCAGGCGAGGTTTGGCGTTCTGACCACGCTTTACCGCGGCGACAACGGCCGAGGGTCTCAGGCTGCTGAGCTTCTTGCCGTCTATCCGCAGCATTCTCTCTGACGGAATGGCACGCACGATTACTGGAAACGCGATAACGCTTTCCGCGTCTCGCCGGGCCTCGATGCCAGCCGCCTTTAAGGCGATGACCAGTTCATCTAGGTACGGCCCGGCTAGGTATTCTTCCTCAGTACGGTTCGACAGATG
>JACCXG010000336.1 GCA_013697225.1 Acidobacteriota bacterium | reverse complement strand
CGGCTTCCTCGGCCGCACGCCGCTGCAGCCACTCGCGCCCGATGTTCGGCAGCCCGCCGTCCTCGATGAAGATGTCCTTGCCGCGATACGCGCCGTCGAGCAGATCGATTGCCGCCGTGATCGTCGGCCCGCGCGTTGGTTCGACAGGGGGCCGCCGGAGAAAATGCAGCGCGGGGGTCAGGAAATCTCCGTTGCTGCTCCAGCTGTGCCCGATACGCTCGCTGACGAGCGGCAACAGCCCTTCCTGACGCGACCGCAGCAGGATTTCGGTCGAACCGAGCGACCCAGCCGCCAGGACGACCTTGGACGCCGTGACGTGTCCAGGTTTCAGGGACCCGTCAGCAATCTTCTCGTAGCGCACCTCGTAACCGTTCGGCGACGGAGCCACGTGCCGGACGATGTGCAGGGAGCGGATTTCGGCGCCGTGCAGCCGCTCGGCCCCGGCGAGGTAATTGAGGTCCAGCGTATTCCGTGCATTGACATCGCAGCCGATCACGCAGTTGCCGAGATGCACGCACGTGCCCTGCTCGATGCCGAACGCATTTGCCGACATCACCGCATGGTCATGGTCGTGAGGATCAGCCTGCCCATACGTCCACCCCTCGTCGAACCTGACGGCAAGGTCCAGCCGCTCGAACCGATCGGGGAACCCAATCCGGCTTGCCCCCTCCCGAAGCAGCCTGGTGCGCTCGGGCCACTGCGCCACCGGCACGGGAGCGATGCCGAGCATCCGTCCCACTTCCTGATAGTGCGGGACGAGCGATTCGAAGGTGATCCCTTCAGGCCACCCCTGATCGAATGTGTCCTTCCGCGCGTTCACGGAGATGTTCGCGTAAACCAGCGAGCCTCCTCCCACACCGGCACCCTGCACGATGCTCATGTTGGGAAAGACCCGGAAGTCGAACCACCCGTGACACGCCACCGGCCGGCGGTCGTCCCACAGCCAGGGATCCTCCGGCTTGCGCGGAAAGCTCTTCGGCCCCCATCGCCGCCCCCGCTCGAGAACGAGCACCCGCGCACCGGCTTTCGAGAGGCGATACGCGCACACCGCGCCGCCGAACCCGCTGCCGACGATCACCACGTCGAAGTCAGCCGCCATACTCCTCATCCTCCATGGACGTGCTGCGAACCGAGCGAACCACCGGTATCGCGGACGTCCCGGTCCTAGCGAGGCTCCGCCTCAGACCGTCGAGGCTCCACCTCGCTGGACCGCATCGTCTTGATAATGCCGCGCTGACGCGCGGGCGGCCTTGGATCGAGAAGTTGACGCAATGCGCGGAACCGAGTCTGTCAAGGCCTCTACACTCGCAACCCGTATCCGGGATCAAGCTTCTGGTGATGGACCAGCAGCTGATGAATGTCGTAGGGGTGTGTCGGCCGGCTTGTCAGCGCATTCCGGATCACCTGGAACACGTGTGCCAGCCCGTTCGCGTCGTCGATGTCGATGTCGGCCCGCCACTCGTCGTCTTTCACGAAGAAGGTGAGCTGGAGGTTGCCGTAGTGATCGGGTGTCTTGTAGCTGCCCGCATGACTGAAGTCCTTCGGGGGGTGGTGCAACGATCCGTCGACCTCCGTGAACAGGCCCGAGAGGACGCTGTTCTTCGTCTCCTCCCGCAGCTCCCTGCTGACGAGGGCAAAGAACCGGTCGCCGCGCAGTTCCGTCAGCTTCGTGACGTAGGAGAGGACGGTGCGGCCGCTTGCAAAGGTAGTGGCGCGGGTCTTCGCAAGGATGTTCAGCAGTCCGGCCCGGCGCACATCGTCGATCGCTTCAAAGAGGGCTTCGCCGGTACTTCCCTCAAAGAGCAGCACTGCATCGCTGGCCTCGAGCAGCCGCCGGGCATCCTCAGGCAGCGCGTCGTATTCGGGGGGCAGCAGCCCCTGCACCTTCTGCGGGTCGACGGGGAACGTCAGCTGGAGCGGGGTGACCCCGGCGCTCTTCACCGCAATGAAGCGGGCGACCGGCATGTAGGAAGGAGGATCGATCATCACGCGGTAGACGCCGTCCGGCTGCGCGAGCAGGTTCTTGATGATGGCTCCCCGGCCGGCCTTGACCTTGAGCCGCATGTCTCCACCGCGCGTCATGTGCCGCATGTTCACCGCGACGTCTTCCCGGAGCGCGGCACCCTGCACGTCCAGGAGTTCGAGCTGGATCTTCCCCGGATTGGGCATGCGTGAACCTTCCGCTTGAGAGTGGTCTTCTGTAGGGTCGCGGCCGCGAGGACGGTCCACTAGCGCTTCTTGTCTGAGCGTCCGCGGCCGGCGCCTGACCCGCCTCCGGAATCGCCAGCCTCGGCCCGGCTGGCGCGCAGCGCCGCCCAGCGCTTCCGTTGCGCGGCTGCAATGCGCTCGCGCGCCTCGGCTGACATCTCCCGCCGCTTTGGTGCGCGTGCGGAGGCGCCCTGACTGTCGGGCTTCACGCGGCCGCCGGATGGCGCATCCCTGGATTGCCCCCGTTCCCGGAGCTCCGGGAACGCCCTGTAGATTGCCGCCGCTTCCGCCGCGATCTCGAGCAGTCTGCCTTCCGCACCCTTCACGGCCCACACACGCAGGTCGCGCGGATTGAACGTCGCCATCTGTGCCTCCGAAAAAGCCCAGTTTAGCAGAGGTTGCATACGACTCATCAGGCCGTTCTGGTCGCCGTTCACGCGCCACGCGTCGTGTAGCATTTGCGGATGTCCTGGCCGTCCGCCGCTCCGCGCGTCCGCCTTCTCCTCGTTCTGGTGATGGGCGTCGGCATGGTGTCGGCGGCCTGGTGGGTCTGGCGCCACCCCGCCGTTCGCGGAAAGGTCGCTTTCGCTGCGGTCGCGCCGTTCGGGGGAGTCATTCCCTTTGAAACCATGCCCGGGCTTCGCGTCTGGGCAACGCGCGAACTCACCGCACGCCAGACACCCTCATCACTGCTGGCCGTCATCCGGCTGCTGAACACGGTCGATCCGCATGAGGACCCGGTGTTTGCGGCCAAGCTCATCGAGCCGCTGCGCCTGGCGTCAGGGCATCCCGGACCCGGGGAGTGGGCCGCCCAGCTCTCGGCGGCAAACCGCTGGGTTGCAGAGCGCCTGGGCCGCCGCGTGGACGCGAACGGCGGGGTCCTCGGGTGGTTTGCTGTGGCGCCCGATTTTCAGGGGGCAATCGACACGATGGCCGGCGGGGATGCGCGTGCGGCGTGGGCGGCATGGTCCGGCTTCGGCGCAGGAAGACTCCCCACGTCCGAGGCGTTCCTCTTTGCGGTCGGCAGCGCGCTCGCGGATCCGCGTCCAATTGCATTCGCGATCCGGCGAACCTCCGCGCCGGGGGAACCGTTGCGCGTGGAGGGGCGCCCCGAAGCGCCGCACGGAGACGTTCAGGCACGCACGGTCGGGGAGGCCCTTGGCCTGCGTCTCTGGCACTATCAGGGGATCTCCAGTGGCGCGACGGCGGAGGATTTCAACCTCTGGTGGGCGGGCTTTGCGAGGCGCCGGCTTCTGCCCCCTGCGCCGTCAGCATTTCGGTAAGTCCGGAGAGGTGTGGCCGTTTGACCCTCGGCGCTGCCCGCCTGGACGGACCGCCTGGGTGTGCTATACTCCGAGCGTCAGGTTGGAGACAGCCCTGCTGCAGCCCGCGCACGAGTCGAATCGAGCCCTCTGAAGTCTCGCTTCGCCCGCAACGTGATCGCTTGGCAACGTAGCCGAATCCTTCCGGGATCCACAGTGGATCCGATCACACTTGTCGGAGTGCTCGCACGAGCGGGCAGGAAAGAGAATTCACCGCATGGCTCGAAAGCTTTACGTCGGCAACCTCCCGTACGACACGGGCGAACAGGATCTT
>JACCXG010000444.1 GCA_013697225.1 Acidobacteriota bacterium | reverse complement strand
TAGAGCCGATTCTGCAGTCGGCCGACGAGAACTTCCGCCCGGTCGACGCCGAGGTCGGTCCGGACGGCGCCCTCTACTTCATCGACTGGCACAACCCGGTGATCGGGCACATGCAGCACAACCTGCGTGATACGTCGCGTGACCGGCAGCATGGCCGGGTCTTCCGCGTGACCGCGCCGGGACGTCCGCTGCTGAAGCCGCCGGTCATCGCGGGGGCGCCGATTCCGCAACTCCTCGATCTGTTGAAGGAGCCGGAAGACCGCGTCCGGTACCGCACGAAAATCGAGCTGAGCGCCCGCGACACAAAAGAGGTAGTGGCCGCGCTGCAGACATGGATCGGGCGGCTGGACCCGAAGCACGAGAGATACGAGCATCAGATGTTGGAGGCCCTCTGGGTCCAGCAGTGGCACAACCGGGTGGACGAGAAGCTGCTCGCGCGCATGTTGCGGTCTGACGAGCCCTGGGCACGGGCCGCGGCAACACGCGTGCTGTGCTACTGGCGCGATCGGGTTGCCGATCCGCTGGGGCTGCTGAAGGTGCAGGCCAACGATCCGCACCCGGCCGTACGGCTGGAGGCGGTGCGCGCTGCCAGCTTCTTCCAGACACCCGAGGCGGCAGCCGTCGCGCTGGAGTCCCTGAACCATCCACAGGATCGTTTTCTCACCTACACCCTCGACCAGACGATGAACACGCTCAAGGCGTTCATGAAGTAAGTAAAGGGAAAAGGGAAAAGGAATGTTCCGGTCCGGCGTTTTTCTGACGGTGGCGCTCCTGGCGTGTGGCTCGGCGGGGGCCGGGCAACAGCCTGCTCCGCCAAAGATCCTTTTCGACACGTCGCCGCGCGCGGTCGAGTATCAGCTCGGCCGTCTCACGAACGACGAGCTGATCCAGGTTGAACGGGTCGAAGGGGAGCCCCGCTACCGTCCGGTGTACTACGCGATCCTCACGCGCAAGGGGCTTGGACGCGAGTACTTCGACGAGGCGCTCGCCGCGCTCGCGGCACTCGACAAGGTCAGCCCGACGCGTGTGCTGCTCGAAGGCTTGTCCAGGCTGCGTGAGGAGGACGACGAAGCGGGGGAGCGGCTCCTGAGCGTGCTGTTTGCCCAGCCTCCTGCAGCACTCACTGCCGAGCGCGAGGCCTTCATGGCAGCGCTCAAGGGTGGCGGTGCACCGCCCGTTCTGCGCGGGGCCTACGGAGCCCTCATGATCGTGGACGGGAAACCGCAAAGGGCGTGGAAGGCGGCCGCCGCGACCGACGGGCACCTGCTCGAACTACTTCGCAGCGTTCCTCACCTTGGCGGGGCGCGGGAACTGCGGGAGGCGTTGTTCGAGCCAATTGCGGGTCTCCTCTCCAGTTCGGAGGAGCCGGCGCTGCGGGCGGCGGCGGCCTCGGCGCTGGGATGGACACGCCCCGATGCGGCAACTTTCCGATTGCTGGCCAAAGAGGTGCTGGACGGCTCGGAGCCAGAGGTGACCGCGGCGGCGGTGCGTTCGCTCCACCTGATCCCGGAGGGGTCCTGGCCGGCGGCGGAAGTCGAGCCGCTGGCGCTGGCCCTCGTGAACCTCGTGAAAGCAGCTCCGGCGGAGCGCCGTACAGAGCCGGGGATGGTCGAGGCCATCCGCCTCGGCGAGAAGCTTTCTGCGGCTCTGCCCGACGATCGCAGGCGTGTGGTCCGCCGGGACCTCAGGGCCCTGGGTGTGCAGATCGTGCAGGTAGAAGCCGTCCCTGAAAAGATGGCGTTCGACCTGAAGTGGTTCGCTGTCGAGGCTGGCAAGCCCGTGCAGATCGTGCTCTACAACCCGGACGCGATGTCGCACAACCTGCTGGTCATCACACCGGGGTCGCTTCAGGAGGTGGGGACGACGGCGAGCACGATGCCACTGCCCGCTGATCCGAAGGTAAAACCGTATGTCCCTGACAGTCCGCTCGTCCTGCACGCGACGCGCCTTCTCGCCTGGGGCGAACGGGATCGCCTCAACTTCGCCGCGCCGAAGGACCCAGGGGAGTATGTTTATGTCTGCACCTTCCCAGGACACTGGGTCCGGATGTACGGCGTGATGCTCGTGGTCAACGACCTGGAGGCCTGGGAGGCCAACCGGACGGTCCCGAACGATCCCATGACGGGGCAGCCGTTCACATCGCAGAAGAACTGACCGATGGATCACACGCACCGGCATCTCGTGACCAGGCGGGAATGGATGCGGCTGGCGGGAGGGGCTGCCGTCGTCGCTGGCGCGGCCGCTCAGCACGCGCCCGCCCTGCGGGCGCAGGGGACCGTTCCCCCCGCGTCAGCGAAGCCGGTTTTCTGCCTCTTCTCCAAACATCTGCCGGAGCTTGGCTGGAGTGACGTCGGCCGCGCCGTCAAGGATGCCGGGTTCGACGGCGTGGATCTCACCGTGCGGGCGAAAGGGCACGTGCTGCCGGAACGCGCCGCCGACGACCTGCCCCGCGCACTGGACGCCATCCGGGCTCACGGCCTGACCGTTCCGATGATCACTACTGAGCTGACGTCAGCGAGCGTGCCGTCTGCCGAGCCGATCCTCAGGACGGCTGCGAAGCACGGCGTCCGCTACTTCAAGACCGGCTACTGGCATTACCGATCGCCCGACGTCCGCGGACAAATCGAGACCTTCGGTCAGGACCTGGCCGGACTCGCCGCCCTGGCCCGGAACTGCGGGATTGAAATGGGCTTTCACAACCATGCCGGCTACGTGGGTGCCGCCCTCTGGGATGTGGCGCCCGCCATGGATCGCCTCGATGCCCGGTGGGCCGGCTACTACTTCGATCCGCGTCATGCTGTGGCAGACGGAGGCGGTGGTGCGTGGAAAGCAGCAACGCACCTCGTCGCGCCCCGGCTGAAAATGGTGGCGCTCAAGGACTGCTTCTGGGAGAAGGCGCAAGGGGGATGGCAGACGCGCAACTGCCCGCTCGGCGAGGGCATGGTGGAGTGGCCCTGGGTTGCCGCGAGGCTCCGGGAGGC
>JACCXG010000325.1 GCA_013697225.1 Acidobacteriota bacterium | reverse complement strand
CGGGTCGCAGACGTCCATGTCGAATGAGACGTGCACCCCTGCGGTGCCATCGCCCGCAAAGGCGAGCGCCTGCTCGACGACCGACGCGATGCCCTCCCGGTCGATGTGCTTCATCGTGAAGACGTGGACGCCGGCGTCCCGGACGATCTCCTTCTCCCGCTCGTCCAGATTGCGGATCCCGATGAGCACCGTCTTCGAGGGCTGCACCTTCGGAGAGAAGCCCCCGATCCGGGAGAGCTCGGCCGGCTCCGGTCCGAGGAGCGCCGCGAGCGGCATGCCGTGCACGTTGCCGCTGCCGCTCGTGGCCGGCGTGTTCATGTCGCCGTGCGCGTCAACCCAGATAAGGCCGAGCGACCCGCCACTGCGTCGCACAAATTCGGCGGCAGCCGCCACCGAGCCCGCCGCGAGGCTGTGATCACCCCCGAGCACCACGGGCATCCCGCCGGCCTCGAGCACCGACAGGGACCTCCGGTAGAGCAGCTCGCACAGGTGCGCAATCTCGCCGATGTACTTCTTCCCCGGATCCCCGACCTCCTTCACCTCCGGAATCGGCGCCACCAGGTCCCCGTCGTCCACAACAGTGATCCCGAGAGAGGCGAGGCGTTCGGCCAGGCCGGCAATGCGGAACGCCGAAGGCCCCATGTCCACGCCGCGGCGATTCCCGCCGAGGTCGAGCGAGACGCCGATGATGTGGACTTCCTTCATGTCCCGACTGTAGGCCGGGGAACAGAGGGCGTCAACGGCAGCAGGCGTGCACACCTGACCGGCTCAGTTGACGGAAGGGTTAAACCTCAGCTACGCTTGCAGTTGCGGCGAAGCCGCCGGAGCTGGGCAGGGGCGGCCGAACGCCGCGCCTCCTCCGGTGCGGTCCGCACGGGCGGGAGGATGACTGAATGAAGCGGTTCGAAGTAGGGGCACGCGTGATCGAGCCGACCTACGGGCTGGGCTCCGTGGTTGCGGTAGAGGATGCATACACCCGGATCCAGTTCGACGAGCACGGCGTCAAGAAATTCCTGACGAGCATGTCCAAGCTCGAACCAAGCGACGAGCCCATCCCGGCAGGCGCCAGGGGCGCCAGACCCCGGAAGAAGCGTGTGACCAAGAAGGCCGCGGCTGCGGCTGCCGCCGCTCAGCCCGCCGCCGACGAGTAGGCGGCCTCGCGCCTATTCCCGCTTCCACGACACTGACATTCCCTCGCCGGAAGGGGAGACAATCGTCGTCCAGAGCGCCGGATGGTTCTGGATCACCTCGAGAAAATCCTCCATTTCATCGCGCTTGTTGACGACGTTGTGCGCGATGAACAGTCCTTTGACGTCCATCCGCGGGTACACGGCCTCGAAGAAATTGCGGTAGTCCTTTTTCCAGGCATCCAGGAAGACGAAGTCGAACGTGCCGGGAAGCTGAGGGATCTGCTGAAAGGCATCACCGGATACCACCTGCACGATGTCGTGGAGACCGGCGCGGCGGATATTCTCGGCGAGCTCGTTCGCGCGCCCGGCATCATATTCGATCGTCACGAGGCTCCCGCCCGTTTCGCGCAGGGCCATGCCCATCCAGATCGCGCTGTAACCGCTGGCCCCGCCGATCTCGAGCGCACGCCTGGAGCCGCTCGTCGCGATCAGCAGGCGGAGGAAACGTCCGTCCTCTTCAGAAATCGCCAACTGGCCGACATCCTGCGCCTTGATCTCGGCCAGGAGCGCCCACACGTCCTCCCGGGACGCACTCTGGCGGCTGGCCAGCACGGCCACCCCGATGAGCAGCAGCACGATCACCCCTGCACCCACCACCCTCTTCCTCGTCTTCAGCACCACATCTCCTTCATGTTCACCAGCGAGCCGCTGCCCGGGCGCCGATCAGGGCGGGCCCATCGTAACGTAATCGGCCGCCGCCGCCGCGGCGCGCCGTCCGTGCGTGATGCAGTCCGGAATGCCGATTGAATCGAACCCGGCTCCGGCAACCGAGAGACCGGGCAGCGATCCCAGGCGTTCTCCAAGTGCAGCCATCCTCGCGCGGTGCCCTACCGTGTGCTGGGCCCCCGAGTCGGGCCAGCGGTAGACACGCGCAAGGACCGGCGGTGCCGCAATGCCGAGCGTGGCCGACACGTCGTGCACCGCCGTGCTCACGAGCTCTTCGTTGTCCAGCGCGGCGGCGTGCGGGTCGTGCGCGCCACCTACGAAGGCCCGCAACAGCACGTGCCCCTCCGGTGCCCGGCCCGGCCACTTCGACGACACCCACGTGCAGGCAGTGATGCGGAGGGCGTTGTGGCGACGGGCCACGACGAATCCGCTCCCGGCCAGCGGATGCGGAACGTCGGCCCGCCGCCAGCCGAGCGCGATGCTCGCGGTGGACACATAGGGGACCGTGGCGCAAATCTGTGCCGCAGCCGGATCCAACGAAGAGAGGAGTGTGGCCGCTGCATGCGCGGGCGCGGCAAGGATCACCGCCGCGGCTTCGACGGTCCCGGCGTCAGTGGCCACCGACCAGGAGGAGGAGCCGCGGGTGAGGGATTCCACTGCAGCCCCGAGCCGGATGCTTCCGGCCGGCAGCCGCGTCACGAGCGCCTCGACCAGCTCCCCCATGCCCGACCGGAGCGAGCGGAACAGCCCGTCCGGATCCGCGGGTCCACGACTCCTCAGGTTACGGAGGACCCTGCCAGGCTTTGCCTCCGCCTCGACCAGCCGGGGAAAGAGGGATCGCATCGACAGCTCGCCGACACGCCCGGCGTGAATGCCGCCGAGGAGCGGTTCTGCGATGAGGCTAACTGTCGCGCGCCCGAAACGCCGCTCGAAGAAGGCGGCCACCGACTCGTCGGCGACCTCCGCCGGTGGCACCAGCGGTTCGAGCGCAAGGCGTGCCCGGGCGCCCCAGGTGAGCAGGCTGTACCCGGCAAGCGCCGCCAGGCCCGTCGGGATGCCCAGCACGGAAGGGGAGGGCAGGGGGTGCAGCCTGCCGCGCTTCAGCACGAAGGCGGTGCGCGGGGGAGTGCTGCTGATCAACCGCGATCCGAGGCCGATCTCCTCGCACAACCGGATTGCCGAAGGCTTCAGCGCCAGAAGGGAATCAGGACCCGCGTCCAGCGTGAACCCGTCGACGTGTTCGGTCCGGATCAGACCTCCGGGTCTCTGCGATTTTTCAAGCAGCAGGAACGGCACGTCACGCCGGGCGAGCTCGAATGCCACGGCAAGACCGGTGATGCCGCCGCCGATGATGAGGATCAACTCGCCGATGTCCGGTGCACGTACCGTGCAAGCTCCTGGACGCGTTCGAGCGGTGTGCCCGGCAGCACCCCATGCCCGAGGTTGAAG
>JACCXG010000350.1 GCA_013697225.1 Acidobacteriota bacterium | reverse complement strand
GCGGACGGCATTCACATCCGGCTCGAGGCCAACATCGAGGCGCCAGACGATGCGGGACGGGCGATTGAACGCGGCGCGGTGGGGATCGGCCTCTTCAGGTCGGAGTTCCTGCTTGCGGCCTGGGGTCAGGCGGCACTGACCGAGGAGCGCCAGTACACCTCCTACCGGCGGCTGATCGAGAGCGCAGCCGGTGCACGCGTCACCGTACGCACCTTCGACCTCAGCGAACCGCAGCTGCGGATAGAGCAGGCGGCAATCGAAGGCGCACGAGCGCCGCTCGGCCTGCGCGGCATTCGTCTGAGCCTTGCGCGCGAGGAGATCTTCCAGGCACAGCTCCGCGCCCTCCTGCGCGCCGCCGCGCACGGCCCGCTGCGCATCATGTTCCCCTTCGTCTCCGGTGTGGAGGAAGTCCGCGCGGCGCGGCGTGCCGTCGCGAAGGCCGCCGAGACCCTGCACAGCCGCGGCATCGGGGTGCCGGCAGTTCCGATCGGGGTGATGATCGAGGTGCCGTCGGCGGCGCTCACGGCGGATCTCCTTGCCGAAGAGGCTGATTTCTTCAGCATTGGCACGAACGATCTCATTCAGTACTGTCTGGCGGTGGACAGGACCGACGACCGGGTCTCGAGGCTGTACGAGCCCCTGCACCCCGCGATCCTGCGAACGATCCGGCTCGTCGCGCGGGCAGGAAAGCGGCGCCGCATTCCGGTGGCCGTCTGCGGCGAGATGGCAGCGGACCCTGTGCTGCTCACGCTGCTCGTCGGACTTGGCCTGACCGAGTTCAGCATGGCGGCAACGGCCATCGCGGTGGCCAAACAGGTGCTTCGCGGCGTCCGGGCAGACGACGCCAGACGTGTAGCAGGCCATGCACTCCGGGCACGGACGCCGGCAGATGTCAAAGAGGCCCTGACGAACTTCCTGGCCGTTCACTGACCCGCGCCAGGGAAGCACATTCAGCGAAGGACAGCAGATGAATCGAGTTGAGAAACCCTGGGGCTACGAGCTCCACTGGGCGAACACGGACCGTTACGTAGGGAAGCTCATTCACGTGAACGCCGGACACGCGTTGAGCCTGCAGTACCACAATCAGAAGGACGAGACGATCTTCCTCTGGTCCGGGCGCATGATGTTCGAGATCATGGAGGGGGAGAAGCTCGTGGCCCGCGAGATGAAGCCGGGCGAGTCGGTCCACATCACGCCGAAGACCGTCCACCGCATGACCGCGGTCGACGACTGTGACATCTTCGAGGTGTCCACTCCGGAGCTGCACGACGTCGTCCGGCTCGAAGATCGGTACGGCAGGACGGACCCCGCGGAGCAATGAAAGGGCCGGAACGCAGAATCTGCACTCCGACAGACGATCGAGCGGTGCCAAATCTGCGTGCTCCTGAGTGCCCGTGCGGGATTACCCTGTAAAGTATCGAGTTCAGAATGGCTGCGCTCTTGAATCAGAAGCTCCTGGCCTCCCGGAGCTTCGGCTCCCGCACGGGCAAGCGCCGGGAAGCCTCGCGCTGATGGATATCGAATCGCATAGAAGGGACACCGTGAGATGGGCAGTGTGAACAAAGTCATCCTTGTCGGAAACCTCGGGCGCGACGCGGAGCTCCGCTTCACGCCTGGCGGGTCGCCCGTGGCGACTCTCAACCTCGCGACCACGGAGATCTGGAACGACAAGGGGGGCCAGCGGCAGGAAAAAACCGAGTGGCACCGAATCGTGCTCTGGGGGAAGACCGCGGAGTCCCTGAACGAGTACCTGATCAAGGGCAAACAGATCTACGTGGAGGGGCGCCTGCAGACCCGCCAGTGGGACGACAAGGACGGCAACAAGCGGTACACCACCGAGATCCGGGGAGACCGTATCGTTCTCCTGGGCGGCGGGGGGGGTGGGGGCACCGGGGGCGGCGGGCGGCAACAGGCTCGCTCCGGCGCCGGTCCCATGGACGAACCCACGATGGACCCCGGAGGCGAGCTCACGGACGACGATATTCCGTTCTGAGCTGGAGGAAAATCGGGCGGAGCCTGTTTACGGGCGGCTGATGCGGTCGAGGGCCTGCTTCGCGAGCACCTGCTCCCGCGAGTTCGGGTGTTCGTTGAGCACCACCTGCAGAGCCTTGCGAGCCAGGTCCGGCTGCTTCATCTGCATGTAGGTCAGTCCCATCTTGTAATAGGCTTGGGGCACGCTGTCGGTGTTGGGGTAGTCGGTGGTGACGCGCTGAAATGCGGCAATCGCCTCCTGGAACTTCCCGGCGTTGTAGTACGCATTCCCGATGTTCAGCTG
>JACCXG010000348.1 GCA_013697225.1 Acidobacteriota bacterium | reverse complement strand
CATACCCGCCGAAGGCCGGGCCGCCCGACTGGCAAGACGCGACGAGCGAGCGTATTGAGCCACTAGCGTTCGCCGGCCATCCTCTCGAGCACCTCGCCAAGGCGCGCAATCTCTTCGCCGTACAGAGCCCAGTTGCCGTCGCGCTGCGCCTGCAGGGCGCGCTGGTAGTGAACCCGCGCCTGACCCGTCAAGGCCGTGGTACCTGGTGACACGGGAGCCCCTTCCCTGGCCGCTCCCTCGATGCTCTCCTGCTCAACCGGCTTCGCGGGCGCGCGGGGCGCCGGACGTGAGCCTCCGGGGAAGATGCGCTCCAGCGCGGCGTCCAGCGTCTCCTCCATCACAATCTGGTTCTGGTACGCGACGATCACGCGCTTCAACTCCGGGATGGTTCCGCCCGTCGCGCGCAGGTAGAGCGGACGGATGTAGATGAGCGATTCCTCGATGGGAATGACCAGCAGCGTCCCCTGGATGACCTCCGAGCCCTGCTGGCTCCAGAGCGTGATCTGCGGCGCGATCACCTGGTCCTGGCTGATGCGGGCGGCGATCTGCCGCGGGCCGAAGATCACGGTCTGCTTGGGGAACTGAAAGACCATGAGCTTCCCGTAGTTCTCCCCGTCGCTTCGCGCCACCATCCACGCGGCAAGGTTGTCCTTCTGGCGCGGCGTGAACGGCAGCATCTGGATGAACTCGGGGCCTGTCTCCCCCGGCAGCTTCATGATCGTGTAGTAGGGGTGCATGGTGGTGGGCTGCCCGCCGGCGTCGAACGCGGGAATCTCCCACTGGTCCTCCCTGTTGTAGAACACCGCCGGACTCAGCATGTGGAACGTCGTGAACATCGCCGCCTGCAGTGCAAAAATCTGCTGCGGGTATCTGAGCCGCGTCCGCAGGTCTTCCGGCATCGTGTCGAGTGGCTGGAACAGTCCGGGAAACACCTTGCCGATCGTTGCGGCAATCGGGTCGGTGGGATCGACGAGGTGGAAGATCGTGCGCCCGTGATACGCATCGATCGTGACCTTCACGGCGTTGCGGATATAGTTCACCCCCCCCGCCGAAGTGGAATACGGGTACCTGGTTGACGTCAGGTAGACGTCCTGCATCCAGATCAGCCGTCCGTCGGAGATGGCCAGGTACGGATCCGGATCGTACCTGAGGAACGGCGCAATCCGCTGCACGCGGTCGGCCACTCGCCGGTACATCAGGACGCGGCTCTCTCTCGTCAGGTTGGGGGAGAAGAACACGTCGGTCGAACGGAACCGGATCGCGAACATCAGCCGCCGGAAGACGTTGGAGAGCGCGACCCCGCCGTCGCCGTCATAGGTGGTGAAGACGTTGTCGTCGCCGCGCGGGTAATCGAATTCCTCCGTCTTCGTCTTCACGAACACATGGTCGCTGGCGAGCTCGCCGTAGTAGATCGCCGGCTGCGTCACCTTCAGGTCCTCGGTGGAGACCGGCGGGAGGTCACGGATGAAGAGCACGGGCAGCCCTTCAGGAGTGACCTCGTTCACCGGCCCGAGCGTCAGGCCGTACCCGTGCGTGAACGTCAGGCGCTCGTTGATCCAGGTGCGGCTCGGGAGGCTCCGCGAATTGAGCTCGCGCGCCGACAGCATGATCTGCCGGTACTCGCCGTTTATCGTGTACCTGTCGTTGTCGACGGCAACGAAGTCGTAGTACGTCCGGATTTCCTGAATCTGGCTGAACGTGTCGAGCAGCGGCCGTTCGTTCCAGAGCGGAACATTGGCGATGGTGGCCCGGTTCCGCTCCAGATCCTCCCGCGTCAGCCGCGCCTCCCCGGACAGCTGCCGTTCCTCGACCGCATCGAGGCCGAATGCGGCGCGCGTCGCGTTGATGTTGTGGACGATGTACGGCGTTTCGCGGACCTGCTCGTTGGGAGCCACCACGAACCGCTGGATGATGCCGGCGTAGAGGCTGCCCCCTACGCTCACCACGAGGTACAGGGCTGCGGCAGCCGCGAGAGGCCACAGCCGCCGGGCCTGCATGGCCTGCCAGAGCGTCAGCAGCGCGCCGAGAACGGCGGCCACCATGAGGAGGCGCAGGACCGGCATTCGCGCATGCACATCCGCGTACGAGGCCCCGGCCACGACGCCCGCCGTGGACGTCAGGAGCTGCGGGATCTGGAGCCACGCGCCAAAGGCGAGGACAAGGAGCAACCCGGCCGCCAGCGAGGCCAGGTGCCGGATCGCGTTCGGCGACGCGTGCAGGCCGCGGACGGGATCCAGTCCGATCTGCCCGCCGAAGAAATACGC
>JACCXG010000335.1 GCA_013697225.1 Acidobacteriota bacterium | reverse complement strand
TGATCTACAACTTCAACCCGGCGTCCATCTTCATGGGTGACACGGGCAGTTTGTTCATCGGCTTCACGCTGGCGGCCATGGCCCTCGATCCGCTGGCCGGCCCTCGCGGCGGGTCCGGGCTCCTGTCGATTGTCGGAGCCCCCGTACTGCTGCTGCTCATTCCAATCTTCGACACGAGCCTCGTCACCGTCCTGCGCCTGCTCTCCGGCCGCAGGCCGTCGCAGGGGGGGCGTGATCATTCGTCACACCGCCTCGTCGCGATCGGGCTGCCTGAGCGGACCGCCGTCATGGTGCTCTGGACGCTTGCCGCCCTCGGCGCGCTCATCGGGATCGAACTGCGGTATGCAGGCAGCGGACTTGGAGCCCCCGTCGGAGGGGCTTTCGTGCTCGCCATGGTGATCTTCGCCGTCTATCTGAGCCGCGTCCGCGTGTACGAAGATACCGACCTGGCGCTGGTGCGGTCGGGGAAGATCACGCCGTTTGTCGACAATCTGATGTACAAGCGGCGGGCGGCCGAGGTCATGCTCGATCTCTGCCTCATCGCGCTCAGCTACCACCTCGCCTATCGGCTGCGCTTCGAAGGAGCGGAGTACGCGTTGTACTTCCCGCAATTCCTCAACTCTCTGCCAATCGTCATCGGTGTGCAGATCGTCGCGCTGCTGGCGGTCGGCACCTACCGGGGTGTCTGGCGGTACTTCGGCCTGATGGACGGCGTGACGTTCGGGAAGGGTGTGGCCCTCGGCACCGTGGCCATCGTCACCACGATCGTCTTCGTCTACCGGTTCGAGAACTACTCCCGTGGCGTGTTCGTGATCTATGCCGCCGTGCTGCTCCTGGCACTCAACGGATCCCGCGCTTCGTTCCGGCTGATGAGCGAATTCATCAGGCGCCGCCGGATCGGGGAGCGCCTGGTTGTCTACGGTGCGGGAGATGGCGGCTCGCTTGTCATCCGCGAGCTGCTGAATGACGAGCACCGCAGCTACCGCCTGCTCGGGTTCATCGATGACGACCCGCAGAAAGTGCGGCTGCGCGTGCAGGGCTACCCGGTGCTCGGGGGGTACGAGACTTTGGCGGGGCTTGCCAGGGAACGTGCGGTGGACGCCGTTGTCGTCAGCGCGCGCGAGATCAGCCCGGAACGGCTGAAGGCGATCGAGGAATTGTGCGCCGACAACGGCATTCTGCTGTCGCGGCTGCACTTCCGACTCGAACAGCTCGTGGCGTCGTGAGTTGCCTGTTGCCTGTTGCCTGTTGCCAGTTGCCGGTTGCGGCCAGTTGCCCGTTTCCAGTTGCCAGTATCCAGTTCCGGTTGTCAGCTTCTGGCAGTTCCCAGTTCCCTGCTGCCCGCTTCCAGTTCCCTGTTGCCGGTCTCTGCCGGTCTCCAGTTGCCCGTTTCCAGTATCCAGTAGGCAGTTGCCAGTTCCGGTTGCCGAATGATGCGGTCGCGGAGTCGTCAATCTTAACCGGTCACCGATCATCCGCAACGTACAGCCCGCGCCCGGCGACGGCTCGTTGAAACGTGTAGTGATCCAGGAGGGCCTCGATCACCGGCGCACCGAGGTGCACGTTCGCGTACCAGCCCTGTCCTCGCACCGACTCCGGATCCATCTCGAGCAGAACACAGCCGAACTCGCGGGCGCGCAGCCTGGTGATGAGATCTGCGGGGATGTCCGGCCTGATCAGCCCGGCTACCCGGAACGCGAAGGGGTCCAGCAGGATGGGGCGCGTGCCTGTCAGCACCGGGATCAGGGGAGACTCCGACAGCACCGTTCCGCGGCATTCCTCTGCCGCGCGTTGCAGGGCAGCCCGTTCCTGTGGTGCGCTCGCCCGGACGTTCGCCTCGAGGAGCAAAGACACCTCGCGGATCCCGTGCGCCGATGTCCACAGGAGCAGGGCCGTGACGGCCATAGAGCCGGCCGTCCGCAGGCGGGGTGACGCGTGTGCGCTCCAGGCGAGGAACACCGAAGCGGCGGCATACGGCTCGACTGCCTGGTTCGTCAGGATCGTCCCCGGCGTTGCGAGTGCGACCGCCGAGGCCACCGAGGAGAGCACCACGAGCAGACCGGGAAGCGAGTACACCTGGCGGGGCGCCGCGAGCATCGCAGCGGCCACGAGCAGGAAGACACCGCCAAGATAGTGCGACGTGAAGAGGAGCCGCACGGCATCCAGACGCACGAGAGGACGCAGGAGCGCCAGCGGCGTTTCTCCAGCGAGGGCGCCCGCACGAAACGATTCCATCGCCCGGCCATCGGTGCTCACGGAGAGCACCGCCAGCAGGATTCCACAGCCTGCCGCGGTCAGCAGGCCAAGGCGCGCGGCGTCCTTTTGCCTTCCCCAGGCGGCAAGCGCCAGGATGGCCGCAACAGCGGCATAGAGCGCCGTTGGCTTTGCTGCGGCCGCGAGTGTGAAGAGGAGAGCGGCGAAGAGGGCCCAGGCACGAGGGCGCGGCACCTGGGGCCCTGCCGCGACGCAGGCACTCCCCCAGAGGGCCAGTCCGGCCGCCAGCGGCTCTGTGCGAATCGCGAAGACGCTCTGCAGGACGAAATAGGGTGCGAGGGCCAGGACGGCGCCGCTGATGGCGAGCCCCACGCCCACGGACAGCCGCCTCAGCAGGGCGAACGCTCCTGTCACGAGCAGCAGGCCTCCCATGGCGCTGGCAAGTTGTCCGGCCACCAGGACGTCCAGCCCGCCTCGTATCCCGCCGGCGATCAGCAGGAAGAGCAGTGGAAAGTACCGCGTCCCGCCGTAATACCCCCCCTCTGCCAGAGGACGGTAGAACACCCCCTCGTGGGTGTCGAGCGCCAGGGCGAGCCAGACGCCGCTCACCAGGTTGATGTCGGCGCCGCTCGTCAGGGCCACCCATCCACGAAGGAGGATGATCGTGGCCGCGAGGGCCGTTGCGGCCAGCCGTGCGGCGGTGAGCAGACGGAGCACCGTCGCGATTCTCCTCGCGGCTGGC
>JACCXG010000332.1 GCA_013697225.1 Acidobacteriota bacterium | reverse complement strand
CGGGGAGCCGAACGGGCGGCCGCGCTGCGCGATCGCGGCGCGACGATCGCGGCCTCTCCCCGCGAAGCGGTGTGGGATGCTGACGTGATCGTCAGCATGGTGGCCGACGACGAGGCGTCGCGATCGGTGTGGACGGGTGAGAACGGGGCGCTTGCCGGGGCACGGTCCGATGCCGTCGCGGTGGAGTGCAGCACGCTTTCACCCGCGTGGGTGCTGCAGCTTGCGGAACGCGCGGCGGTGGCCGGGCTCGGGTTCGCCGACGCACCTGTGACCGGCAGCAAGCCACAGGCGGAGGCTGGCGAGCTGCTCTTTCTGGTCGGGGGAGACCGTGAGGTCGTGGAGAGAGCGCGTCCCGTCCTTCAGCCGATGAGCCGCGAGATCGTCCATGTGGGACCAGTGGGCAGCGGCGCGCGCATGAAGCTCGTGAACAACTTCATGTCGGGCGTGCAGGCCGCAGCGCTGGCCGAAGCGCTGGCCTTCGTGGAAGCCTGCGGCCTCGAGGCTGGCGCGGCGATGTCGGTGTTGATGAACGGCGCCCCGGGGAGCCCGCTCGTGAAGACCGTCGGCGCCCGGATGATGGGGCGCGACTACGACGTCAACTTCCTGCTGTCGCTCATGCGAAAGGACATCGCCTACGCCATCGATGAGGCGCAGCGTCATGGGGTGACGCTGCGGACGGCCGCTGCCGCGCGTGAGCTTTACGATGCGGCCATCGCGGATGGAAGGGGAGGGGCCGACTTCGCGGCGATTGCGGAAAGCGTCCCCGGAAAGCCGGCGCCGCACGATCGCCGGCGGTAATTACAGGAAGCGCTTCAGGAAGGCGATCGCCTCCTCCCGCCCTTCCGGTGTCTCCTGGTGGCCGACGTCGTAGCGCAGGAGCTTCCACCGCTCCGGATGCCCTGCCTCCGCGTACGCGCGGGTGAGCTCGCGATCGATGATGTCGAGCCCCTCGACGGGAGTCAGCTTGTCCTGGAGGCCGGCAAGCCCGAGGTGCGCGCGGGGCACGATGAGGGCGTTGATCTGCGCGGTCGTGAAGTGCTTGAGCAGACGGGGCACGTAGTAGTAGACGCCGTGCGCGGAAAGGTCTTTCTTCTCGAGCAGGGTGTGGAAGTCGGTCAGGCAGCAGATGTCGACCGTGACCCTTACCCGTTCGTCGAGCGCGGCAAGCCACCAGGCCATGGTGCTGCCCATCGAGATGCCGAGGGTGCCGATGCGCGCCGCGTCGACGTCTGGCCGGGTGACGAGCCAGTCCACCGCGCGAAGGCTGTCGTAGACCATCATGCCCCAGAGCACCTGCCCCTGCCAGAGCATGGCCTTGAACATGTCCGCTTCGCTCGTGTGGCTCCGCTCGCCAAAGACCCAGCTGTCGATGCACACGCCGACGCAGCCGAGGTCGGTCAGCACCTGTGCGTAGGGGACCGGCTGGAGGTAGCTTCGCCCCTCGATGAACTCCTGTTTCCCGATCTTGTAGCCGCCGCCGTGCGAGTGGTTGAAGAGCACTGCCGGCGCACGGCCCTGCAGGCCGGCCGGGCGCGCAACATATGCGGGCACCCCTTCGATGCCGTTCAGATCCAGATCCCACGTCTCGAGCACGTAGCCGTCGCGCCGGGTCTCATCACGCTTGCGTCCGCCGATCGGGCGCCGGCGGTCGGGGAGATCGCCCATGAGGGCATAGAGTTCGGGCCGCCGGTCCGCTGCTGACTGCATGGTGTCTGGCACTGGAGTCCGGTCTGCGCGGATGGCCGCTGGATAAAGCGAGGCCGCGCCGGCCATCGCCAGGAGCTCACGTCGGCCGATTGGAGGAGTTGCCATGGGGAGCCTCGGTCATGGCGGGGACTATACACCCAACTCCCAACTCCCAACTCCCAACTCCCAACTTCCAACTTCCAACTTCCAACTTCCAACTTCCAACGCCCAACTCTCAACTCTCAAGAAACTGTACCGTAGACAGGACAGTGATGGACGAGGGGGCGGAGGTCACGGAGAAGAGCACGCCACGAAGGCACGAAGACACGGAGGCCCTGGCGTGGGTTCGTCTCCGTGACTCCGCGTCTCCGTGATGTGCCCTGCTCCGTGAGCTCCGCCTGCTCCGTGCCCCGCAGTTTCCCACGTGGTGCGCCGCGATCACAGCGCGTGGGGCCGCTCCCAACTCCCAACGCCCCCCGCTGCTGCACAAAGATCGATGTCCCGGATACCGGGTGAACACGCAAACGTCTCGGTGCTACCCGGCACCCCGCTCACTGAGAGGCGTGGCGGTTTGCCCAGCTCTGGTCTGACGAGGGGGTGAAGCCAGGCTGGCGGGGCGACACGCTCGAGAGGCTGAGGAGTTGATGGCGCTCAGCGCCCGTCGGCAGGCTCGGACGGCACGACGGCCTGCGGCCGGAGGATGGCGTAGGCCGGCAGGCCGACGGCGCTGAAGCGCGTCATCAACTCCCGCGACACGGGCGCGTCGGGGTCCTCCGCCTGCACCTTGATCTTCACGTAGTCCGACAGCGCAGCCACCACTGACGGATCCCGGAAGGTCGTCACGTCCATCGTGAGGCAGTTCTTGCACCAGGTTGCCCACATATCGATCAGCACGGGCTTCTGCTCGCGCTCGGCTGCCGCGAGCCCCTCGTCGAGCGACGCGTACCATCCTTCCTTCAGCTTTTCCTGCACGCTGGACTGCACCGCGGCGGGATCCACCCACCGGTCGG
>JACCXG010000314.1 GCA_013697225.1 Acidobacteriota bacterium | reverse complement strand
AACAGGGCCTCGCCTTCCGCCCTGCCGCCGTTCATGTGCGAGCCGCTTGCCGGCGGCCGTGTCGGTGCGCGTCTGCCCGGTGTGTCGCGGCCCGTTCGTGATGACGTGCTCGACCACTCGGCACACGGGCGCGTCGATCTCCGGAAAGGGCTCATCGTTTCGTGCAACGCGTACTTCGCGCAGCTTGCGGTGTACCTTGGTCCCGACGCGCTTGCGGGGGCCGCCGCGCCCGCACAGATCCAGGTCTCTTCCTCACGCGCGCGGCTCGGGCCGACGCTCCCGCACGCCGGCTACGGCCAGGGAGAGACCGTCGCCAGCCCGCTACGAATGGCGCGTGCGGTTGCTGCGATAGCGACGGATGGCACGATCCGTGAGGCGTCGCTCGTGCGCACGGAGGGTCAGGGGGGCACGACGGAGATCCGCTGGCTGCGTCCGCAGGACGCGGCGTTCCTTCGCGGTGCCATGCGGGAAGTGGTGACCGCCGGCACCGGACGTTCGCTCGCCCGGCACGCCGTGCCGATTGCCGGCAAGACCGGCACCGCCGAAGTCAGCGGCGCGCCTTCGCATTCCTGGTTCGTGGGTTTCGCGCCCTACGATTCGCCGCGGATAGCCTTCGCCGTCATCGTCGAACATGCCGGGTACGGCGGGCGCATCGCGGCGCCGCTGGCGGGCGACATAGTCACAGCGGCCCAGGCCGCAGGAATCCTCAAATGAAGCACATCGTCGAACGCGCCCGGCGCCTGTCGAGAACCGTGGCCGTGGGGATCCGCCGCGCGGTTGATCCTCCGCTCGATGACCGGGCGACTCCCCTCGACATCCGCCACGTCATCGTCGAATCGGTGGAGCGGCGTGTGCAGCCAGCCGGGCACGGGCGGCGGGTGCTGCCGGAGGCCTATGTGAAGGTCAAGGTTCTTGCGCCCGATGGTGCGGCGGAGCGGGCGCTTCGGAGCGTGCTCGAGAACCTGCCCTCCGCGGTCGCCACCAGGCTGCGGGAGGTGAAGTGCGAGCTTCCGGCGGGATTCCGGATCGACGTGGCGTACGTGAAGTCGCGTCCCGCCGCGTGGGCAGCGGACCAGCGACTTTCTGTGGATTACCCGGCACAGGTTCCTGCGGCGGAGACACGGCCGGCCCCGGCCGCCCCTCCGCCGTTGAAGCTGACGGTCGTCAAGGGCACCGCTGGCAGACCTTCCTACACGTTCGCCGAATCGGTCATCCGGATCGGCCGATCGGAGGCACCAGTGGACGAGCGCGGGAGGGTCCGCCGCAACGACCTTGCGTTCCTCGAGAACGAGGACGAACGGAACAGGACCGTGACGCGGGGGCATTGCGAAATCCGCTACAACCGGATCACCGCGGAGTACCGCGTGTTCGACGAGCGCAGCGCCAACGGAACGCGGATCCTGCGCGGGGGGGAGATGATCGAGGTGCCCGCGCGTGACCCGGTCGGCGTAGCCCTGGCTTCCGGAGACGAGCTGCAGTTCGGTCAGGCGGCGGTCAGGGTGAGCATCGGTCCTGTCGCGCGTTCCTGAACCGGACGTTCCAAAAGCAGTCGGATCAGGCGCCGAACTGACGCAGGTGATGATCCATGTGCAGGTAGCCCCACCGGAGCCATGAACGGTGCGACATCCTGCCAAAAATAGGATGCTCCGGCCAGTTCCCATCGTCCCGCCGCGTGGCAATGCGATCGAGGAGCGTCTCGAGCGCGGCGACGTCCGAGTCGAATTCCACAGGCTTCGTTCCCGCGAGAAGCTGATCGACCTCCCGCGGGGTGGCAAGCCCGGTGGGCCAGCGCACCGGAAGATAGAGCGCTATCCACTTCACCAGGGTGCGCTGAAGCAAGCCGCTGACACTGCTCACCGGTTTTTCGCCGGCCGCGATGCGGTAGGCGTCGCTGAGATGGCAGATCATCTGGTGCGCCGACATCCGTCCCCAGAGCGGCCTGGTATCCCGCCGCACCGTCCTGAGCCTCCGAACGAGCTCCGCCCTGTACTGTTGCTGCGCAAGTGTCTTCATGGTTTATGCGTCAATCAGCCGCTCTCCGCCGGCCTGGCGGAACGCGGCCAGCGCGCGCTGGCGCCCGGATTCTGCTTCCTCCACGACCGCGAGGAATTCGGGGTTCCTTCTCAACGGGTCGAATTGCTGACGCCCTGTGAGGGTGGAGGCCACGAAATATCCCTTGGAGACGGCGCGGCGGATGAGCCGCAGCCCGCTTTCGTGCTCCCCCACATCGCACAGCAGCCATCCCTGCTGGAAGACCGCTTCCGGATCGTCCTGGATTTTCAGCCCGTCGAAACCTGGAAGGGAGACTGACATGTCGGCGGGACGACAATCCAGCCATGCCATCAGGTAGGCGATCCAGGCCTGGAACACGGGGATGCGGGACGTCTGGCTCATGCGGAGCAGCATCCCGCGCGCTTCCTCGCGCCGGCCGGCCAGCCCCAGCCCGATCACCCGGATTCCGTCATCGGCGCCGGCCACGACCCGCGGGGGCTCGATACCCAGGAGGCGCTCGATGTCACCTTCCATCAGCAGTGTCTGCTCGAGACTCGTCGGCACATTGGGATCGAGCCGGCGTGCCTCTGCATGGGCGGCGATGGATTGTTCGTACAGCCCGCAGTAGCGGCACGCGTGCACGAGCCCCGCGAAGAGCTCAGGATCGTTGCCGTGGCGCGCGGCCTCTCCGAGCAGGCGGACGAGTGCTCGTTCCGCCAGGCCGACGTCCGCCTCGAGGTTCGCGTAGAACTTGTGCGCCAGCGAGAGCCGGGGGTTCAGATCGAGCGCGTGTCGGAACGCGTCCTCGGCGCGCATTTCGCCCTCCGGGGCCGGTTCGACATACTTGCCGATCACCCTGTGGCAGCGCCCCAGACGTGCCCACGCGGGAGCGAACCCCGGATCCAGCTCGAGACATCGCTGATACAGGTCTCTCGCGCGGGGCAGTCCGTCGTATGTGCGGGCGAGCTCGTTCGCACGAAGATAGAACTCGTACGCCCGCGGGTGCTGGGGCACGTCCGGCGTGGGTGAGGTCATGCCGCCTGAGAGCGGAACCGCCAGCGCCTCCGAGACGCGCCGCGCGATGTCGTCCTGAAGGTGGAACAGGTCGCCCATCGACGACTGGACCGTGTGTGACGTGACCAGCGTTCCGCTCGGCACCTCGATGAGCTGCGCCGCGGCGCGGAGCCCGTCACCGGCACGCAGAAGCGTTCCCATGACCACGCGATCGACGTCGGCTTCGGCTGCCAGCCGGCTCAGGTCCGGAGCCTCCGCCCCGAACCGCGCCCCGACGACACTGGAGCGCACGATGAGCGACGGGTTGCCGGACAGAGAGGTTGCGATGGCATCTGCAAGGCTGAACGCGAGAAAGTCTGTTTCGGCGTCCGGCCGCAGAATTCTGAACGGCAACACGACGAGGCGAGTGAGCGCGCGCGCCAGGGCCGGCGTGGCGCCGCTCGGCGAGGCGCTGATGGCCCGCAGCTCCTCATTCATGATATCTGCGGATGCGGGGCGATCCGAGGGTCTCTTGGCCATGGCCCTGCGGATCACGCGGTCCACCGCCGCGATCGCCGGTGTGCCGGTGAGCGCTGGTGGTTGCTCGTACTGCGTCGCGTGCAGGACCTCGAGCACTGTGCGTCCGCCGAAGGCCGGGCGTCCGGCCAGCATCTCGAAGAGGATCGCACCCGCGGCAAAGAGGTCGCTGCGCACGTCGAAGGCGTCGCCGGTCACCCTCTCGGGCGCCATGTACTGCGGTGTGCCCATCAGGATTCCGGTGCGGGTGACCCCGGGGGCGGCTCTGTCCAGCTGCGGACGCGCCAGCCCGAAGTCCAGCAGCTTCACACCGTGAGAGGTCAGAAAGACGTTGGACGGCTTCAGATCGCGGTGCACGATCCCGCGCGCGTGCAGCGCGGAGAGCGCGGCCAGGATGCCCAAGCCGATCGGCACCGCCTCTGAGACGCTCAACGGTCCCCGCTGCAATTGCTCGCCGAGCACTTCCCCTTCGAGGAGCTCCATCGCGATGAACATCCGGCCCTCGTCTTCGCCGATTTCGTAGATCTGGCAGACGTTGGGATGGTTCACGCTTGCCGCCGCGCGCGCCTCGCGCAGCAGGCGGCGTCCGGATGGATCATCACCTGTGTGTGCTGTAAGCGTTTTGAGGGCGATGGTGCGTTCGAGACGATCGTCCCGGGCAGCGTAGACGACCCCCATGCCCCCTTCTCCCAGCTTGCGCTCGATCGCGTAGCGACCGATCCGGGCGGGCAGCAGCTCGTCAGGACGAGCGGTGGAGGAATTCCCGGAGGCGAGCGGCACCGTCGGGCCGGTCAGCCACTCGTAAAGGGCGCGGATGCCTCCCCG
>JACCXG010000313.1 GCA_013697225.1 Acidobacteriota bacterium | reverse complement strand
TTCGTCTGGATGCAGGGGCACCACTACTCGAACTTCGCAGATCCGCAGATCCAGGGCATGCTGCTCCGTGGGATCTCGTGGGCGGGCAAGCGCCCGGCTGACGCACTCTCCACGGTGCGGCCGGCTCGCGGCGGCGGTCGCGGACGCGGTACGAACCCGCAAGGGACCGGCGGTCGCGGGACCGGCGCCTGAGACTAATCCTCTCCTCGCCCCTCCCGCTCGTCCGCCATCGATTCTGCAATGGCGAAGGCCTCCTCCCGTTCCCGCTTGGTAGAATCGCTCCCACTGTGCCCCGATCTGCGGTCGCACCATCCTTCATATGACGCCCATCGCTGAACGCATCGCCCGCGAACTGCACGTCCGCACGCCGCAGGTGCAGGCCGCCATCTCTCTCCTCGACGAAAAGGCGACCGTCCCCTTCATCGCCCGATACCGGAAGGAGGCGACGGGGGGGCTTGATGACACGCAGCTGAGGGCGCTCGAAGACCGGCTCGTCTACCTACGGGAGCTGGAAGAGCGACGCGGGTCGATTCTCGCCAGCATCGAGGGACAGGGGAAGCTCACGCCGGAGCTCGCAGAGGCCATCCGGCAGGCAGACACCAAGGCACGGCTGGAGGACCTCTACCTCCCGCACAAGCCGAAGCGCCGGACCAAGGCGCAGACCGCACGCGAGGCGGGCCTCGAGAGCCTGGCGCTGTCGCTGCTCGGGAATCCGTCGCAGGTACCCGAAGCGGTCGCCGCACCATACGTGGCTCCTGACCGGGGGGTGCCTGACGCGGCGGCAGCCCTGGAAGGGGCACGGTGGATCCTGATGGAGACCTTTGCCGAGGATCCGGAGCTGGTCGGCGGGCTGCGGCAGCACTTATGGGAGCGCGGCGAGTGGCGGTCGACAGTGATTGCCGGAAAAGAAGAAGAGGGTGCCAAGTTCCGCGACTATTTCAACGCCACGGAACGGGTGAAGGGAGTGCCGTCGCATCGTGCGCTTGCACTCCTTCGCGGTCGCAAGGAAGGCATCCTGCGCCTCGCGGTCCGGTTGCCGGACGAGGAGTCAGAACCAGGCGTGCCGGAGCCCGAACGACGCATAGCCGCACGCATGCAGATCCGGAACTTGGGCCGCCCCGCCGACGCCTGGCTGGCGGAGACCGTCCGCTGGACCTGGAAGTACAAGCTTCTCGTGCACCTCGAGCTCGATATCGAGGGTCGGCTTCGTGAGGCGGCCGAAGCCGAGGCGATTCGGGTCTTCGGCAGCAACCTGAAGGACCTGCTCCTGGCCGCTCCCGCCGGCCAGCGGGTGACGATGGGGCTGGACCCGGGGATTCGGACCGGCGTGAAGGTTGCCGTTGTCGACGGCACCGGCCGGCCCCTCGAGACAGCAACGATTTATCCTCACGAGCCGCGCAAGGACTGGGAAGGTGCGCTCCGCTCGCTCGGGAGCCTTGCGGCCAGGCACGCGGTAGCACTCATCGCGATTGGCAACGGCACCGCGTCGCGCGAGACCGACAAGCTCGCGGCCGAGCTGATCTCCCGCCGGCCGGACCTTCAGCTGGCAAAAGTGGTCGTGTCGGAGGCAGGCGCCTCCGTCTATTCGGCCTCGGAGGCCGCGGCACGCGAATTCCCGGATGTGGATGTCTCGTTGCGAGGTGCAATCTCGATTGCTCGCCGCCTTCAGGATCCGCTTGCGGAGCTGGTGCGGATCGAGCCGAGGGCCATCGGGGTGGGTCAGTATCAGCACGACCTGAACCAGGCGGAGCTGGCGAGAAAGCTCGACGCGGTCGTCGAGGACTGCGTCAACGCCGTTGGCGCCGAGGCGAATACCGCCTCCGCCCCGCTGCTCTCGCGCATCTCCGGGCTGAGCGACTCCCTTGCCCGCAACATCGTGGCGTTCCGTGACGAGCATGGCCCGTTCCGCAACCGCCGGCAGCTCCTGAAGGTGCCCAGGATCGGAGAACGGACATTTCAGCAGGCTGCCGGATTTCTGAGGATCGCGCGAGGGGACAACCCGCTCGACGCCTCGGCCGTCCACCCGGAGGCCTACCCGGTGGTGGAGCGCATTGCCGCGCACACCGGCATCCCGGTCCCGTCGCTGATCGGCAACAGCGCCGTGCTGCGCGGTGTCGCGCCGGACGTCTTCGCCGACGCGACGTTTGGTCTCCCGACCGTGAAGGACATTTTCAAAGAGCTCGAGAAACCTGGCCGCGATCCCCGGCCCGAGTTCAGAACCGCGAGCTTTCGCGAAGGAGTGCAGACCCTGGCGGATCTCGAACCAGGGATGCTCCTCGAGGGCGTAGTGACCAACGTCGCGAACTTCGGCGCATTCATCGACGTTGGCGTGCACCAGGACGGGCTCGTGCACGTGTCGCAGCTCGCGTCGCGGTTCGTGAAGGATCCACGGGAGGTCGTCAAGGCCGGAGACGTCGTGCAGGTGAAGGTGCTCGAGATCGACGTGAAGCGGCGGCGCATCGCGCTGACCATGAAGCTGCACGAAGCCGTCCCCGTCCGCCTGCCCCCTGCTTCACAGGAGAAGGTACCGGCAGCTCGAGAGCCACGAGATCCCGGGCGCCGCGAGAAGTCACGTCCGGAGCCCGGTACGTCGATGTCAGCGGCGTTTGCCCGGCTGAAGCCTGGAGCTGATACGCCACGGCAGTAGCAGAGCCGACCCCCGGGAGGGGGACAACAGCTTCAGCCGCGCGACTCTGCTCTGTCCCTTCCCAGGTGCGCCACACCGATCGACACCGCCAGGCCGACGCCGATGAGCGCCAGACCGCCAAACACCTGCGGCGCAGTCGGCGTGAAGAATCCGGTCGGGAAGTCCTTGCTCTCGATTACACGGAGGCTCGACTGCATGGCCGGGCGCCCCTCGACGTGCACGACCGTGTCCCCCCGGAAAATAGTGCCCTCTCCAGGTGGAATCCCCTGCTGAAACGGCCACAATCCAATCACCGCCCCGAGCAGCAGACCTAGCAGCACGCCGAGGGTTGCACGCTCGGAACGCTGGATCAGCAGCTTTATCAAATTGCTGACGCCGATCACGCCTGTGACAACGCCAAGACCGACCGGCACGAGTACGTGTGTTGCCTGAAGGGCGAGAGCGAGGTCCCCTCCCTTCAGCCCCTCCTTGAACGTGTCGACAGCCGTCAGGATGTTGACGTATTGTCCAAGTACGAGCAGCAGGTACCCTCCCGAAATCCCCGGCAGCACCATTGCTGAAGCTCCCGCCAGCCCCCCGAGGAAGTACATCCCATACTGGTGCCCGCCTGCGGCTCCCTGCACGGCGGAGCTCCCCGGGGCAATCATCGCGACGGCAGCCATCACCGCAATCCCGGCGAGCGCGGTAATTGCCACGATCCCGTCGAGCGGGCGGACCATCTTCCAGAGCAGGGGCACTCCGCCCAGCGTCAGCCCGATGAAGAGGCTGTACATGATCCAGCGCCGATCCACGACCAGGCCGCTGATCGCCCCGGCAAACAGCAGAATCGCGAGCAGCGCCGCGCCGACGATGCAGGCAAGGGTGAGAAGGGTGCGGGGCCGGAAGGTCAGCGTGGAGACCTCGGCGATGCCGTTGATGAACTGCGGGTAGATGCCGACGGCAAGGAGCATCGTCCCTCCGGAGATGCCCGGGACGAGATTGGCGAGCCCCATGAAGAGGCCGCCGATGGCGCCGCGGATCGCGAGGGTCCGGCGGGAGTAGTCCGCAGGTGCTGTGCGTGTGTGCGTGGTCATGTGTAGCGAATAGGCGGACGCTACTTCTTTTCCTTCTTATCCAGGTTCTGAGTGAGATCAGTCGGGGTAATGGAGTCCTTCACGCCGCCAGCCGGGACTTCAGCCTTTGCAATCCAGAGCAGGGCGTTCAGCAGGACCTTGCGCTGGTTCGGGTCCCCCCAGTGCGCGTGGGTATGGCCGCCTGTGAAGCCAAATCCGCGCCCGCCGTCCGGCCGCTTCGTGACCCACATCATCGTCTCCGTCTTTCCACTGTCGGCAACGATGTGATCGTACGGACCTCGGGGGTGCACGTATGGCCCCCTGCGGACCTCGTCGCTCGGCGTGGCTACGAGGATCGGGGTGACGCGCGCTTTCATCGATGGCTCGGGCGTCCAGCGCATGTTGAAATACCATTCGTCATGTGTGCCGAACGGCTGCACGCCGCGGGTGACAGGGTGATCCGGAAGGCCCGCGAATTCCGGTTTCCACATCGGGTTCACCGAGTACCGATCTTCGTAAAAGCCGCCAATCCAGCGGTGCATGGTGTCACCCGGAACGCCGGTCGGCACCTCCACACCGTAGTGGGCGAACCCGAGGCCGACCCCCTTGGCCGCGAGCGCCTCGAGAACCGTGAGCCGCTCACCCTGGATCGCGGGATGCCCCTTGCCGCCGTCGGCGTAGATCAACACAGCATCAGCGCCGTCGAGAGCGGAATGATCGTCCACCCGGGTGCCGTTCTCTTCCCGGGACGGCCAGCCGTTGTCGTACACCTGCACCACGACTCCCGGGACGGACGACAGGGCTTTCTGGATCAGCAGTGCGCCCGCCCTGAACTCGTGCATGCCCGGAGGATGAC
>JACCXG010000296.1 GCA_013697225.1 Acidobacteriota bacterium | reverse complement strand
CGCGAGGAAACGGATACCCACGTCGTGGTCCTCACGGGGACGCCGCCGGTGCCGCAGCAGATCGCCAAAGCGGAGATCGCTGAACGTACCAACCCGGTATCGGCCATGCCCCCGATGGGCCTCCTGCTGAAGCCCCGGGAAATTCGGGACATCGTCGAATACCTCAGCACGCTCAAGTAGGTGATTCTTGTTAACTCCCAACGCCCAACTTCCAACTCCCAAGAGACCTGCGGTTCGGGCGCTCTGGTTGGGCGTCCTCTCTCTCTTCCTCTGCGGTGCAGCTGCGGTGGCGGCCCGGCAGGCTCCTGCCGCCGGCAGGGCAGAGGGCGCTCCCGACGCCAAGGACTGGATTCAGCTGTTCAACGGGAAGGATCTGAAAGACTGGACGATGAAGTTCGCCGGCTACGATCTTGGTGTGAACGTCCACGACACCTTCCGGGTCGAGGAGGGCCTGCTGAAGGTCCGCTACGACAAATGGCCCTCCTTCAACGAGGAGTTCGGCCACATCTTCTATCGTCAGCCGTTCTCGCACTACCGTCTCGCGGCCGAGTACCGGTTCGTTGGGGAACAGGCGCCAGGTGCTCCCGCCAGCCTCGACTGGGCGCTTCGGAACAATGGTCTGATGCTGCACGCGCCGCACCCGAAGACGATGCTGAAGGAGCAGGACTTCCCGATTTCCATCGAGGTGCAACTCCTGGGCGGGCTGGCCAACGGCAAGCCCCGGACCACGGCAAACCTCTGCACGCCGGGCACCCACGTCGTAATGGACGGGAAGCTCGTGACGCGGCACTGCGTCAACTCGCGGTCGAAGACCTACGAAGGAGACCAGTGGGTGCGCGTGGAGGTACTCGTGCACGGGGACGAACTGATCCGCCACATCGTGGACGGGGAGACCGTGCTGGAATACACCAAGCCCCAGATTGGCGGCGGAGAGGTGAAGTCGTTCGATCCCGCCATCAAGGTGGACGGTACTCCCCTGACCGGCGGCTACATCGCCCTTCAGGCCGAGAGCGCCCCGACCGACTTCCGGAAAGTCGAGCTGCTCAATCTGGAAGGCTGCATGGATCCGAAGTCGAGCCGATTCCGCGCGCACTACGTCAAGTCGAATCCCTCGGCCTGTACGCCCTAGCGTGCATCGCCCCGCGCCGGGCCGCCGCCTCGATTCGTATTGACATCCAAGCCTGCAGGTGAGAGTCTCCCCCGGCAACCCGTGACCCCCCACTGCGCTCCCGGCTCGAGCGCCGGCTGGTTGCGGTTCCTGGAGGAAATGACGAATGACTGTGCAAAGGCTCTCCGTAGGGGCCGCGGCCGTGCTGTGGGCGCTCTGCGCCGTCGGTACCGCCGCGCAGGTGACGACCGGATCCCTTGGCGGGACGGTCCGGGATGAGAACGGCATCGTTCCCGGCGCAACGGTAACCATCCGCGAAGCGAATCGAGGCACCGTCGAGACCTATGTCACCGACGACACCGGGAGCTACACGGCCCCCTTCCTCACCCCCGGTACGTATATCGTCGAGGCCACTGTTTCAGGCTTCAAGAAGTGGATCCGTGAGGGTGTCATCCTGCAGGTGAACCAGCGCGCCAGAGTAGACGTACTGCTGGAAGTCGGAGGGATCGAGGAGACCACGACGGTCGTGGCCGAAGCGCCGCTGTTGCGGACGGACTCGTCTGAGGTCGGCACAGTCATCGAGGAGCGGGCGATCAAGGAGCTGCCGCTCAACGGACGGAACTTCGCGACGCTCGTGTACCTCACGCCTGGCGTCACCCCCGGGCAGGCCAACGAGAACCTGTCGGGCGCCAGCACGTTCAATCCCCGCGGAGCGTCGAACTTCAATGCCCTCGGCCACCAGGCGAACGCGAACGCCTGGCTCATCGACGGCATCGACAACAACGAGTACACCTTCAACACCGTCATCATCGCGCCGTCGGTCGAACAGGTCCGCGAGTTCAAGGTGCTCACCGGGGTGTTCTCGGCGGAGTTCGGCCGCGGCGCCGGAGTGGTCTCGGTGGCCACCAAGTCCGGGAGCAACATGCTCCATGGCACCGTCTTCGAATATGTCCGGAACGACGCCTTCGACGCGCGGAATTTCTTCGTGCGGAAGGTGCCGCAGGCGGACGGCTCCCTGGTGGTGGATCCAAAGCCGCCGCTCGACCGGCATCAGTTCGGTGTCGCCGTCGGTGGCGCTGTAGTCGTGCCTGGCGTCTACGACGGGCACAACCGGACGTTTTTCTTTGCCGACTACGCCGGGCTGCGCGAGAAGCGCGGGCAGGTGTTCGTGAACACGGTGCCCACGGCGCTGACGCGGACAGGAGACTTCAGTGATTTCCGCGATGCGAGCGGCAATCTGATCCCCATCTTCGACCCGCTGACCACGAGGGCGAATCCCGCCTTCGACGGCGCCAGGCCTGTCAGTGCGACGAACCCGCAGTTCCTGCGGGATTTGTTCCCCGGCAACGTCATTCCCGCAAACCGCCTGCATCCGGTCGGACAGAACGTGGCAGGCATCTACCCGTTGCCGAACGCGCCCGGCAACTTCAACAACTACACCTCCACGGTCAACCGGGAGACGGTCGACAATGTGTTCTCCGGTCGCGTGGATCACCGGATGTCGGACAAGGACTCCTTCTTCGTCCGGTTCAACTGGGGCAAGTTCCAGCTCGACGCCCCCCAGGGGCAGGCCGCCTGCTGCCTTCCGACGCCGGCCGAAGCAGCGTCCCGCTTCGACCTGGGTCCCTTCGTCGCAGGCATTCAGAACACACGTCTGACGACACACGGCCTCGGGTTCAACTACTCGAAGGTGTTGCGGCCCTCGCTGGTGAACGAGGTGCGCGCCGGCTATGCCCGGACCGTGCCATTCACGTTCCAGTCCGACTTCGGCACACGGGCTGCCGAGTCGCTGGGCATCCGCGGAATCAACGTGACGGAGTTCACGTCGGGTCTGCCGAACATCAACGTTCCCGACCTGACGGGCATCTCCGGCGGCCCCGCATTCCTGCCGGTCAACCCGGAGCAGTTCCACTGGCAGATCGAAGACGCGCTCGTGTGGCTGCGCGGCCGGCATCAGCTGAAGTTCGGCTACCGGCTCGTCGACCGCTACCCGTCGCCGTTCACGAACACGAATACGAGGGGCTCAATCAACTTCGGAAGGAACTACACCAACAACCCGGTCACGAACAGCGGCGGTTCCGGCCTGGCCTCGCTGCTGACCGGCTACATCAACAGCGCGGCACGAGGCTTCCTGCTCGAGCCGTACACCCTCCGGACGCAGGAGCATGGGCTGTTCGTGCAGGACGACTTCAAGGTGAGCTCCCGCTTCACGGTGAACGCCGGCCTCCGCTACGAGATTTTCCGAGCCGAGACCGAGGAGGAGGACCACGTCGTCAATTTCGACCCGGTGGGGCTGCGGCTGATCTACGCGGGTGAGGAGGGGGCGACCCGTTCCGTCAACAAGAAGACCCGCTACGGCAACCTCGCGCCGCGGCTGGGGTTCACCTACGATCTGACGGGGAACGCGTCGACCATCCTGCGCAGCGGGTTCGGGATCACCTATTTCCCGGAGCAGCCCTCCGCGTCGAACATGATCGGCCAGCAGGTGCCCT
>JACCXG010000284.1 GCA_013697225.1 Acidobacteriota bacterium | reverse complement strand
GCGAGTTCACTTCGGCCTCGCTGACCTCGAGCTTGCGGGAGCTGACCTCCTGCTTCATCACGGTGTAAGTAATCAGCTGGTCCAGTGCCGCGCGGAGGATCTCGTCGCGCCTGTCCGCCGGAATCGGGCCCCGGCCTGCTTCGATGTTGCCGACGAGGCGTTCGAAGTCGGTCTTGGTCACCGGTTGTCCGTTGACGCGTGCCAGCACGTCCGGCAGCTCCGCCGGCATCGGCTTCGGGGGGGCGGGGGCCTCGGTTGTCGCAGCCGGCTGTGAGGTGGCCGTGCTATCCGCGGCGGGAGTCTTCTTGCAGGCTGAGGCGGAGACGAGAACCAGTGCAGACAGAATGAGAGCGCGTGTATTCACTTCGATGTCCTGAATGTCGCTGTGGTTGGAATACCCGTTTTCCGGGCTTGTTCGATGATACCGCAGCGGAGCAGCCCTGCTGCAGAGCTGCGGGAGGCTCCTTCAAAGGATCCCTGCTAGAAGTCGTGAACGTGGCAGATCTCGACCGGTTCAGTGCCGGCAAGAAACGCCTCGCGGAAGATCCGCGGGCATCCCGGGGCGGCCACAAGGCCGGTGTCCCGGTCGATATCGATAAATGCCACTCCGTCGGGCGCGGGAAACCCGGTGTTCGGACGGCCTGCGAGAGCGCGCGACATGAACGCGGTCCAGATGGGCAGAGCGGCCTGGGAGCCGCTGAGCCCGAGGGGTCGGTTGTCGTCCAGCCCGACCCACACCACCGTGAGGAGCTCGGGCGTAAAGCCCACGAACCAGGCGTCGCGAAGGTCGTTTGTCGTCCCCGATTTGCCGGCCGCATCGAGTGAGAAGCCTGCGGCCCGTGCCGAGGCGCCAGTGCCTTCGTTGATCACGCTGCGCATCATGTTCGTAACCAGGAAGGTCGTGTCCGGCCGCGCGACCGCTCGCGGCGCCGGGTTCTGCAGCGGGATGTCCTTGCCTCGCGACACCAGGCGCGAGATCGTGCGCAGCGGACGTATCGTCCCGGCATTGGGGAACATCGTGTAGGCCGTCGCAATCTCGAAGGGGCTTGCTTCGAACACGCCCAGGGCGATGGCTGGATAGGGGCGGGGCGGTGTGCCGGCGCCCACTCGGCGCCAGAGTGCGGCGACTTCCTCGTAGCCCGCGCTCTGGGCCACCTTCACGGCGGCGATGTTGCGCGACTGGGCAAGCGCGCGGCGCAGGGTGATGGGCCCGTCATACTCGCCGTCGTAGTTGTTCGGCGTCCAGGTCTGCTCGTTGAACGTGAAGGCGGTCGGCTCGTCCCAGACGACGCTGGCGGGTGTGAGGTCGGTGCGCCCTTCGGAGTGGGCCCGTTCGAAGGCGGCAAGATAGACGAACGGCTTGAAGACGGAGCCCGGCTGACGCCGGGCGTTGGTCGCCCGGTTGAACTGAGACTGGTTGTAGGACCGCCCGCCCACCAGCGCGAGTACCTCCCCTGTGCGGGGGTCGACGGAGACGAGCGCGGCCTGCGGGTTGCGGCCCCGCCGGGCCAGCCGCGCGTCGAGACGGAGCAGGCCTTCCCGGAGAGCATCCTGAGCCAGTCGCTGCAGGTGCACGTCGAGGGTCGTGTAGACGTCCACCGCGCCGGCCGCCGGGTACTTCGACTGCAGTTCCTGGCTGATCAGATCCACGAAGTACGGCGCTTCCGCCTCCAGCGCCCTCGCGGAGACGACAAGGGGCTCCTTCTGCGCGCGGCCCGCATCCTCCTCGGTGATGAAGCCCGATTCCGCCATGGCGCGCAGCACCACGTTGCGCCTCTCCCGGGCACGCTCCGTGTTGTTGAAGGGAGAAAGGCGGGATGGCGACTGAATGACGCCGGCAATCGTTGCAGCCTCAGCCAGCGAGACGTTGCTGATGTCTTTCGCGAAGAACAGCCGCGCCGCCTCCCCGACGCCGTGAATGGCAAACGAGCCGCGCTGCCCCAGGGAGACGTCGTTGAGGTAGAGCTGAAGTATCTCCTCCTTCGAGAGACGGCGCTCCAGCACGACCGACATGAACCACTCGGTCATCTTGCGGCGGAGGGTCTTCTCCGGCGTGAGGAACGTGTTCTTCACGAGCTGCTGCGTGATGGTGCTGCCGCTGGCGAGGTACTGTTTGCCGCCGAAGGCGTTGCGGAACACGGCCCCGGCAATCCCGATGGGGTCGATTCCCGGGTGGTCGAAGAAGCGCCGATCCTCGATCGCCAGCACCGCCTGCACCATGCGCTTCGGAATCATCTGCAGCGGCACGTCCCGGCGTTTCTCCCGCCCGGTGGTGATCAGGGCGGTGATGAGGGGAGGATCGAGGGTCACGCGCTCCGTCACGCCCCGCGGTTCCACCTCCTCGATCCGGTCTATCCGCGTCGGCTCGCCTCCCTTGGCCGCCCGTCCGGCAAAGACCACCCGCAGGGTCCTGCCGCGATGATTGCCGTCGCGCGGAATGATGACCAGCGCGTCCTGTCCGACGGTGAATTCCCCCGGGTCGTGCGAGCGCGGCCGGTGAGCATAGCCGAGGTCGTTCAGCCGTTCGATCAGCTGTCGCGGGGAGAGCGCCTGGCCCCGGTGGAGGTCGAAGGGGCGTGCGAAGACGCGGGGGTTCGTGCGCTGCAGCTCCCCGCTGATGCGGGTGTCGATCATGCGGGAGAACAGGACGTAGTGGTACCCCATGGCGGCGCAAATCACGAGGAGGGGCCCGGAAAGGGCGACGAGGGCGTACACCTTCCAGCGCCGCGCCGGCCGGCGCGTTCGCGGTCCCTTTGGGCGTGCGCCTCGCCCCTGCGTCTGCGATCTGATAGGTCTCACCGGGCGTCAAACCAGGTGGCTACGGGCCTGCCCATCAGACGAACGGGCCCCGCCGGTGGTTCTGCAGCGCATTGTATACTCGCTGTAAGCGGTTCATAAGACGATAGTTCTGCGGCGGAGTCACCGTCCGCTGAGCGATCCGTCCGAGGGTCGGAGGGTAAGAAAAGACGATGGGACGACTGTGGGGACGCGGGATGCTCATCCTGCTGATGACAATGGCAGTGCCGGCGACCTCGTTCGCCCAGGCGCAGGCGGCCAACGGGAACATCGAGGGTACGGTTCGCGACGCGAGCGGCGGGGTTCTGCCGGGCGTCACCGTCACCGTACTGAACACCGATACGGGCGCGGTCCGGGTCGTGATCACGAACGAACAGGGGGTCTACCGGGCCCTGCTGCTGCCCCTGGGCGCCTACACCGTCAGCGCGGAGCTGGAAGGCTTCAGGAAGTACGAACAAACGGGGCTTTCGCTCCGGGCGGGGCAGACCATCCCCGTGCACGTCGAGCTTGGCGTGGGCAGCATGACCGAGGTGATCACGGTCACCAGCGAGTCGCCGGTGGCACAACCCGGGCGGATCGATTTGGGCCGGACGATCAGTGAGACCGAAATCAGCAATCTTCCCCTCGTCTCCAGGAACCCGTACAACTTCGCGTTTCTCCAGTCCAACGTGACCGGGTACGAGAACAGCGAGTTCGGCGTACCGCGCATCAACGCGAACGGTTCGCAGATGCACACGAATTACCAGATCGATGGCAACACGAACACTGAGAAGGATCGCGCGGGCCTCCGCCTGCTGCCCGTCTCGGAAGTCCTCGTGCGCGAAGTGCAGGTGATCACCAACGGCTTCGCCCCCGAGTTCGGCCAGACGACAGGGATGGTCTATAACGCGATTACCCCGTCGGGCACCAACGATCTCCGGGGTTCGGCCAGCTTCCGTTTCCGCCGCAACGCCATGTCGGAGCGTCCGTTCTTCCTCGCGCCGACCGCGCGCAAGCCCGACACGGAGGTCAACGACGTGACCGCCACGCTGGGCGGACCAATCCTGCGGGACAAGGCGCACTTCTTCGGGGCCTACGAGTTCGTCGATCGCAGTTTGATTACCGGCGGGCAGGTGATCTCCGTCACCGAGGCCAACGCCGAGCGCCTGGGCATCAGCGTGCCGGCCGCCGGGGTCATTCCCGCGCATCAGTCGGTGAATTTCGGCTTCGGCAAGCTCGACCATCAGTTCAACGCGAATCACCGGCTGGCGGCCCGATACTTCCTGTTCAAGAACTTTTCGGAGTCGAACATCGGTGCTGGGCTGAATACGCCCGAGCGGGCGACGGACTTCACGGATCGGATGGATTCCGCGTCGGCGCAGCTCATCTCGACGCTCGGTGGGACAAGTCTGAACGAGCTCCGCGTGCAGTACGCCCGTCGGCATCAGTTCCGTACGCCCTCGGTGACGGCCGTGCCCGGCCCGGCGGTGACGGTCTCGGGCGCTGCGCAGTTTGGCGGCCCCCGAGTGGGCGGCACGACCTCCGTCGGGTTCGACTTCAACCAGGAGATCTGGCAGGTCATCGACAATGTGAGCTGGATCCGCGGTTCGCACGGGTTCAAGGCGGGGGTGGACGCACAGTTCATCCTCGACGGCCGTGTGCGCGGCGAGCGTCACGAGTACACCTTCGCCTCGGTCGAGAGCTACCTGGCGGCGCGCAACGGGGGCAACCCGCTCGGGTATCAGATCTTCCGCCAGGATCTCGGCGACCTCACGGCAAGCTACTCGTCGGGGTTCTACGGGTTCTTCATCCAGGACGACTGGCAGGTCACCGAACGGATCAAGCTGCTGTACGGACTCCGCTACGACCTGTTCGACGTACCGGAAGCTTCCCCCTTTGCCGCCAATCCGTTCTCGCAGGAGTTCAGGATCGATCGGAACAACTGGGGACCGCGCGCAGGCCTGTCCTGGTCGCTCGACGCCCGGGGCACCACGGTGCTGCGTGCCTCGACGGGGCTGATGTACGAGCCGCCGCTCCTGGACTTCTACGACAACGCGATCCTCAACAACGGAGATCCACGCGCCTACACCGTGCAACTGTCGGGTACGAGCGCGGGTGCCCCGGCGTTTCCCGGCTCGCTTGCCGATGTACCACCCGGGTTCGCCCTGCCGCGTCAGAGCATCAACGCGGTCGATCCGGACTTCGAGACGCAGTCGGCCTGGCTGAGCAACGTGCAGCTCGAGCGGGCTCTCGGCACGAACATGTCCGTGGCCGTGGGCTACGTGAACTCGACAGGGCAGGCGCTGCCGGTGCTGATGGACGTCAACCTCATTCCGACGGGGAACGTTTCGCCTGACGGCCGGCCGATCTTCGCGACCGGGGTGAACGCGGGGACGCGCGTGGACCCGACCTTCGACCACCTCAATATGTTCCGCTCGATCGGCGAGTCGCGCTACAACGCGTTCACCGCGACCTTCACGAAGCGGATGACCCACGGCTGGCAGGCGCAGGCGACCTACACGCTTGCCAAGGCTGAAGACAACGCCCCGCTGACGGGGACCTACGTCGTCGGCAGCGGCGACGACCGGGTGTCGGATCCCACGAATCTGGACCGCGAATGGGGCGTCACGCCGTTCCACCAGACCCATACGTTCGCGCTCTCGACCGTTGTCGCGCCGGAGTTTGGCGGCACGGGAATGCTCGCGGGTCTGATCAACCACAATCAGGTCGGCATCATCCTGCACGCGAACAGCGGGCTGCCCTTCAACATCCGATCGAACCTCGACCTGAATCAGGACGGGGTGGCCAACGACCGTCCGATCGGCTTCGAGCGGAACTCCGGCCGGCTCGGACGTGTGGTCTACATGGACCTGCGCTATTCCCGCTTCGTCCCGCTCCGCGAGTCACAGCGCGTGGAGCTCTTCTTCGAAGCGAAGAACCTGTTCAACGCCGAGAACGTCGCGAGCGTGAACCGGATTGTGACGACCAACGTATTTGGAGAGCTCGCGGCGCCGCTGCCGTCGCCGTTCCCCCCGCAGAGCGGGTACGACCAGCGCCAGATGCAGCTGGGGGTCAAGTTTTCCTTCTGATCAAGTCAACTCCCAACGCCCAACTTCCAACTCCCAATTTCCTGGTCCAACGCCAGCGTTGGGCGTTCGGGTTGGGTGTTGGGCGTTGGGCGTTGGGCGTTGGGAGCGGCCCCACGCGCTGTGATCGCGGCGCACCACGTGGGAAACTGCCGGGGCACGGAGCAGGCGGAGCGCACGGAGCAGGGCACATCACGGCAGACGCGGCGTCACGGAGACGAACCCACGCCAGG
>JACCXG010000276.1 GCA_013697225.1 Acidobacteriota bacterium | reverse complement strand
GGCCGGAGAGGAAGTCAGGGTCGACACGTCCGCGCGGCTGCCTCCGGGGCCCGGCCATGCCTTGACGCTCCAGAGCGACAGGGCCGGATGGGAGGTGACCTATCTCGAACTGGCGAACATCCACGGGGTCTCGAGCGGGACGGTTGAATTCGTGATCGTGCCGGATGGGGCTAGGCCCGCCGGGCCACCGCCGTGGCTCTGGCTGCCGTTCTTCTTCGGGGTCACGCTGCTCCTTCCGCGGCCGGAGTGGCCGAGGGGGGGCGGTCGCCGTGCGCTGTACTGGGTGGTCGCGGGGCTGGTGTGCCTGTTTTTTGCAGCCGCTCTACTGTCCGAGAGGTTCACCCCTTACCGTCTGCTGCTGTCGCTGCACACGTTCCTGCTCTGCACGGCCGTGCTCTACTCCGAGCCCCTCGCGCGCGCGGCGAGGTGGGCCGACCCGCACGTCCGCCGGGCCCTCGGGATATCGAGGGTCGGACTGCATCGCTGGGGTTACGCAATCCCGTACCTCCTGGTGCCGATCATGTTCCTCTGGTCCGTCACGCAGTTCTATCGCGAGGACACCGGGTTCACGTCGCTCATCGCGTTTGGTGACGCGTTCAGCGGGACCGCGCATCCCGATCTGCGGAGCACTCCCCACGCTGTCGACAAGGGCTCGGGATATGACGGTCAGTTCTATGCGCAGCTGGCTCTGGACCCGCTGCTGCGCACCGAGGACATCACGCGAGCGCTCGACGCGCCGGGGTACAGGGGGCGGCGAATCCTCTTCCCCTGGATCGCACACCTCCTGGGGCTCTCGAAGCCGTGGTACGTGCTGCAGGCGTATGCGCTGCTGAACATCGCGTCATGGGTTGGGCTCGCCTGGCTCCTCCTGCGCTGGTTGCCACCGGGCACGCTCCGGCCCGCATTCGCATGGTGCGGCTGCATGCTCGCCGAAGGGTTGCTCGATTCGGTCCACCGTTCCCTCGTCGACGGCCCCAGCATGCTGCTCCTCGCGGTCGGCGTCGCGCTGGTCGAGAAGAATCGCCGCGGTGCCGCAGCAGGGCTGCTGGGTGTGGCGGGGCTCGGACGCGACACGAACCTCCTGGCTGGTGTCGTGCTGCCGAAGGGCAGACCAACCCTCAGGAGTCTGGCGACCTTGAGTCTGCAAGGCCTCGTCATCGCCGCACCGCTCATGCTCTGGGTCCTGTACCTGATGCGCCGCGGCATCTCCCCGGCAGACGCGGGGTACGCGAACTTCGCACTCCCCTTCACCGGGTACCTGGAGAAGCTCGCCGTCACACTGGGAGAGCTTCGCACCCAGGGCTGGGACTCCTTTGCCCGGTTCAGCCTCGTCTCCCTGGTGTCCCTCGCTACGCAGGCGGTCGTGCTGGTCGTTCGCCGTGATCTGCAGGATCCCTGGTGGCGGCTCGGGATCACTTACGCCGTGCTGATGACCCTGCTTGGATTTGCGGTCTGGGAGGGGCACCCCGGAGCAGCCGCGCGAGTAGTGCTCCCGATGACATTTGCGTTCAACATCCTGCTGCCAGGCGTCCGGTGGTTCTGGCCGCTCTGGGTGCTGGGCAACGCCAGCATCATCAGCGGCCTGTTCGCACTCCAGGTGCCTGGCGTGTGGGAATATCTCTGAGTTGGAGGAAAGATGACCTTCGAGGAGTTCACGGGAACAATCGCGGACAGCGTGCCTCCGGTCCACCTGGCTCCGGTTCTCGTGGCGCTCTGGCACGATCGCAAGGGGGACTGGGACGAGGCGCATCGTGTCGCGCAGGATGTCGAGGGGGCCGAAGGGGCTTGGGTCCACGCGTACCTTCACCGCAAGGAAGGGGATCACGGGAACGCCGCCTACTGGTATCGTCGCGCCGGCAGGTCGGCGCCTACCGGCCCGCTCGACATCGAGTGGGAAGCGGTTGTGAAGGCGCTGCTGGCGCAGTAGAAAAGGGAAAAGGGAGAAGGCAAAAGGGAGAAGGGAAAAGAAGGAGATGATTCCACATGACCGCAGATGACACGGGGCCGAAGAGC
>JACCXG010000258.1 GCA_013697225.1 Acidobacteriota bacterium | reverse complement strand
CTGCCCAGCTCCTTCTGCAGGGCCCTGGCAAGCGTCTGGTCGGCTTCGCTCCATTCGGGCATTCCAACCGCCTGGATGTTCGCGAACGTCGCCTCGGCGACTGGCCGATTGAAGTGCTGCGGCCAGGCGCTCCCGAGCACCCTCGTGGGCTGAAGCTCCGTCCCGGTCATCATGGCGGCAGCCTGAGCCATCGTGTCGCCGAGCGACCACAACTCCTTGATCTTCTCGAACGTCGTCTCGCGGAAGTAGTACCAGACCGAGGCGGTGCGTGGGACGACGTTCGGCTGGTCCCCGCCGTCGACGACAACGTAGTGGGAGCGATGCTCGAGCGGCAGGTGCTCCCGGCGGTAGTTCCAGCCGATATTCATCAGCTCTACGGCATCGAGCGCGCTGCGCCCGCGGCTCGGGTTTCCCGCCGAGTGCGCTGTGCGGCCGACGAAGGAGTAGAGCACCGAGACGAGGCCCGTCATGTTGTTCCGCTCTCCCCAGGAGACCCCGAAGCTGCTGGCGACATGCGAAAAGAGCGCGACGTCCACATCCTTGAAGAGCCCTTCGCGGACGAAGTACGCCTTCGTCCCCACCAGTTCCTCAGCTGTCCCTGGCCAGATCCGAATCGTGCCTGGCAGTCCCTCGCGCTCCATGATCCGCTTCACGGCAATGGCGGCCGTGATGTTCACGGCCTGGCCCGAGTTGTGCCCCTCGCCGTGCCCCGGCGCCCCGTCGATGAGCGGGGCATGATAGGCAACCCCAGGCTTCTGTGAGGCCTGGGGGATGCCGTCTATATCGGAGCCGAGAGAGATCACCGGCTTTCCGCTTCCCCACGAGGCCATGAACGCCGTGGGAATACCGGCGATCCCTTCCTCGACTGCAAAGCCGTTCTTCCTGAGGACGTCAACGAGGTAGCGGTGCGTCTCCAGCTCCTGGAACCCGAGCTCTCCGAAGCTGAAAATCTGATCCACCATCTGCTGGGTGAACGTCGCCATCTCGTCTACCGTGGCGGCCGCTTCCCCCTTCAGCCGCACGAGTCGAGGATCGTCCGCAGTGGACGCCGGGGACGGGCTCTCGACTTGCGCGACGGGAGCGGCAACCATCATCGACAGCAGGGCCATGGCACAGGACGCACGCACGGGACGCATGAAGGCTCCTTGAGAAAGGCGCGGCACGCGCCGCATGTGATAATACGGGATCCTCCATGGCGATCCCTCTCGGCGATCGATTCGGGCGGCCGCTCCGCAGCTTGCGCCTGTCGGTCACTGACCGCTGCAATCTCCGATGCCAGTACTGCATGCCGGAGCAGGACTATGCCTGGCTGCCACGCGACACGCTGCTCTCTTTCGAGGAGATCGTCGCGCTGGCCGGGGGCTTCACGGCCCTGGGCGTCGATCGAGTTCGAATTACCGGCGGGGAACCCCTCCTCCGGAGGAATCTGACCACCCTCATCGAGGGACTGGCGCAATTGCCTGAAGTCCGGGATCTGGCCCTGACCACCAACGGCGTGCTGCTGGCAGACCAGGCCTCGGCGCTCCGCGAGGCTGGCCTGGACCGAATCACCGTGAGCCTCGATACCCTGGACCGCGGACGCTTCCGCGCTCTGACTCGCTCCGACGCCCACGCAGGGGTGCTGGCAGGGATTGACGCAGCCTCCAGGGCGGGGTTCGAGTCCCTCAAGCTCGATACGGTGGTCATTCGCGGGGTCAATGACGACGAACTGGTCGCACTGATCGAGTACGGCCGCGGGGTGGGAGCCGAGGTGCGGTTCATCGAGTACATGGACGTCGGCGGCGCCACGCGCTGGAATCGGAAGGCGGTCGTGTCGCAGGACGAGATCCTGCAGACGCTGTCGGTCCGCTACGGCGCACCCGTGCCGCTCGCAGGGCGAGGCTCGGCACCGGCATCGCGGTTTGCGCTCCCGGACGGGACGACATTCGGAATCATCGCCTCCACGACGCAGCCCTTCTGTGCGGACTGCGACAGAAGCCGGCTGACAGCCGACGGCGTGTGGCTCATGTGCCTCTACGCACAGGCTGGCACGGATCTGCGCCGGCCGCTCCGCGCGGGGGCCACCCGTGAGGAACTCGTTCACCTCATTCGCACGGTCTGGTCGCAGCGGGCGGATCGGGGCGCCGAGGAGCGCCTGGGCCTGGACGCGCGCGAGCCGCTCATCCCGCTTGCCGCGCTCAGGAAGAACGCCCACCTCGAGATGCACACTCGCGGCGGCTAGTCCCCTGGAAGCGTGATGACTTGCACAAGTCCCGGCGCGCGGCGCCCGGCTGGCAAGGCGCGAAGAGCGAGCACCCTTCTCGCAGCAGGGACGTCTGCAGATCGGTGATGTGATCTATGCTCTGAACGGCACTGTCATCGCCACCCCCGCCGATCTCGGACAGGCGGCGGACCGTCTCGAGCCCGGCACCGCCGCCGTGCTGCAGGTAGAACGGAACGGGGAGTTGATGTTCCTGGGGTTCAGAGCCGAACGCCGGTGATCAGGGGATGGAAGTCGTCCCCCGGGGCACACAAAGTTCAGCCCGGCAGGCGCCACAAGGGGGAGTTCCGGGCGATTTCGCGTGGAATTCCGGGCACAAGACTGGCAATACATTTGACGTTGCGGCCATCACCCGGTCTGATCCTGACCGTCTTCTTCGTCGCCCAGGTCTTCGATGGCCTGCTGACATATGCCGCCGTGGCGGTGCTGGGCGTGGCCGGAGAGGGCAACGCCCTCCTCGCGGCGGGGATGGCCGCCGTCGGCACGGGCCCCACCCTCGTCGTCGCGAAGACGGTGGCCTCCGCCTGCGGGCTCTGGCTCCATGTCCAGGGCTGCTACGCCGTGCTCGGGGCGCTGACGGGCCTCTACCTTTTCGGCGCCATCACACCCTGGCTGGTGGTCTTCCACAACCTGTAGCACTGGCGCCCGCCAGAGCGGCGGGCCGCCCCTGATTTCCCCCAAACGAAAGCGAGCAGACCTCCGTCTAACTCCGCATGTTCGAAGCCTTCATAAGAGATCTCAGGCATTCCCTGCGGATGTTCGCGCAGAGCCCCGCCTTTACCCTGGCGGCCGTGGCGGCGCTCACGCTCGGAATTGGCGCCAACACGGCAATCTTCTCCGTCGTCAACGCCGTGCTGCTCAAACCCGTTTCGTTTCCCGATCCCGACCGTCTGGTGATCATGCTGAACGCGCCGCAGGGGTCCGGCCCGGGGGCATCCCCGGCAAAGTTCCAGCACTACCGGGCGCAGGATAGCGTGGTGGAAAACGTCTCCGCGTTCCGTACGGGCATCATCAACTACACCGGCGGCACCTTCCCCGAGCAACTTCGATCCGGGCAGGTGTCAGCCGACTTCTTCCGTGCCTTTGGCGCCCCTGTCATCCGGGGGCGCACCTTCACCGCCGAGGAGGATCTTCCCGAGGCAGGTCGTGTCGTCGTGCTCGGGCAGGCGCTCTGGGAATCCCGGTTCAACGGGGCTGCGGACGTGCTTGGAAGCACGGTCTCGCTCGGGGGGGAACCCTATACCGTGATCGGGATACTGGGGGATTTCAGCTTCGATGATTTCGGTGACACGCCGGAGGTCTGGACCCCCTTCCAGCTCGATCCGAACAGTCCGGACCAGGGACATTACTTCCAGGTCGCAGCCCGGCTGAAGGAGGGGGTCACCCTGGAGCAGGCACAAGCCCGCCTGGGGCTCTCTGCCGACGAGTACCGGGCGAAGTATCCAGGGGCGATAAACGAGAACAGCAGCTTCACGGCGGAGCCTGTCCAGGAGGTACTCGTCCGCAACGTGCGATCCTCCCTGCTCGTCCTCGGGGGTGCGGTCAGCTTCGTGCTCCTGATCGCGTGTGCCAACGTGGCCAACCTCCTTCTCGTCCGGGCAACCGGACGGCGCCGGGAGATCGCGATCCGGGCCGCCATCGGGGGCACTCGCGGGCGTATCATCCGCCAGCTGCTGACCGAAAGCGTCCTGCTGTCGCTCGTTGGCGGGATGCTCGGCCTGATCCTGGGCGTGCTCGGCATCCGGGCACTGCTGTCGGTGAACACGGCGGGCCTCCCCCGCGTGGGAGAATACGGCGCGTTCGTCACGGTTGACTGGCGCGTTGTGGCGTTCGCCTTTCTCGTTTCACTTGCCACGGGCGTGCTCTTCGGGCTCATTCCTGCACTTCAGAGCAGCAAGACCGACCTCACGACTACGTTGAAGGAAAGCAGCGGGCGTTCGGGGACCGGCTTCCGTCAGAACAAGGCCCGGTCTATTCTGGTCGTCACCGAAGTGGCCCTGGCGCTGGTGCTCCTCGTCGGCTCGGCCCTGTTGATCCGCACGGCGGTAGCGCTCGGGGGGGTCGATCCGGGCTTCGACACCACCAACGTCCTGACGATGCGGATGTCACTGGCAGGACCGCAGTACCAGAGCGCGCAGGCGGTGGAGCTCCTCGTGCGCAACGGCGCCGAACGCCTGCGCTCGATCCCTGGCGTTCTCGAAGCCAGCGCCACGTGCTGCGTGCCCCTTCAAGGGGGCTACGGCCTTCCCTTCACGATCGTAGGGCGCCCGCTGGATGGGCAGAGCCCGTTCCACGGCGGCGGCGGATGGATGACCGCCTCCCCCGGCTATTTCGACGTGTTCAGGATCCCGCTCAAACGCGGACGCGGCTTTACGGACCGGGACACCAGCAGCTCCCTGCCAGTGGTGATCATCAACGAGACGATGGCGAAGCGCTTCTGGGAAAACGGGGACCCACTGAACGATCGCCTCATCATCGGGCGCTCGGTGATGCGTGAGTTCGCGAGCGAACCCGAGCGCCACATCATCGGCGTTGTCGGCGACACGAGGAGCGGAGGACTGAACAACGAGCCGGGGCCGATGATGTTCATTCCGCAGGCCCAGGTCCCCGACGCCGTGAACGCCCTGAACCTGCGACTGACGCCGATGGCCTGGGTCGTCCGCACACAGACTCCGCCACAGCTGTTGAGCGGCACCATTCAGGAGGAACTGCGACAGGCCACCGGGCTGCCTGTTTCGCAGGTGCGCTCGATGTCGGAGGTCGTGTCGCTCTCGACCTCGCGCCAGCGTTTCAACATGTGGCTGATGACGGTCTTCGGCTGCGTCGCGCTGCTCCTGGCCGCTATCGGCATCTACGGCCTGATGGCGTATTCCGTGGAACAGCGAACGCAGGAAATCGGCATTCGTCTGGCCCTGGGGGCGCCTGCCTCACAAGTGAAGAACATGGTGGTGAAGCAGGGAATGGTCCTGGCACTCGTCGGGGTCGCCATCGGGCTTGCCGCCGCGTTCGGCCTGTCGCAGGTCATGGCGGCGTTCCTCTTCGGCGTCACTGCCAGGGATCCGCTGGTCTTCGTGGCCGTACCTGCGGTCCTGACGTTCGTCGCACTGGTTGCCGTCTGGCTGCCCGCCCGCCGGGCCAGCCGGGTGGATCCGCTCGTCGCGCTCAGGTACGAGTAGCCCGCCGCCTACCGATCAGCGCAACGGGGCACGTCCCGGCAGGGATTGCCACCCTCCTGTTGCCGCCGCTCGTGCGACGGCGTCGATGCACTCCATGTTGCTCACGGAGCTCTCCAGCGGCTCCGTGACGTCCGTGCCGTCCAGGATGGCGCGCGAGAACAGATCCCCCTGAATCGTGTACTGATCGCACACGGGGAACGTCACGCGCTCCTGCCCTCCGCCGAACAGATCGGCCCCCGTGTCCACCACGAGCTCGCACGGGCGATCGGGGGGAGCGTTGAAGGGAATTCTGACGTCGATCCGCCCCTTGGTGCCGAGGATCTGAACCTGCTGGAACGGTACCAGTTGCGTACTGCAGGTACCAACGAGATGCGCGCCGCCGTAGTCCAGGAGCAGGGAGGCCAGGCGGTCGGTCTTCATCGCCGGATCGCGCTCCATCGCGCCCATCGCCCGCAGCGGCTCACGGTCGAAGATGAAACGCGACGTGTTGATCAGGTAACAGCCGATGTCCATCAACCCTCCCCCGCCCGCGGCGGGGATGTTCCTGATGTTTGCGGGATCATCGTTGTAGTAGCTGAACGCGCCGAGCATCGCTTTGACCTCCCCGATGCGCCCCTCGCGCACCAGCGCCCGCGCGTGCTGCCACTGCGGATGCGTCCGCACCATGAACGCCTCCTGAATCTTCACACCCGTCCGGTCACGTACCTCCAGCAGCTCGCGCGCCTCGAGGGCATTCAACGCGATTGGCTTCTCGCAGAGGACGTGCTTCCCCCGTTCCGCCGCCCTCCGCGTCCACGGCACGTGCAGGTGGTTGGGTAGCGGGATGTAGACGGCATCGACGTCCCCCGCCTCCAGCAACTCGTCGTACGAGCCGTACGCGTTCGGGATGCCGAGCGCCTCCGCAGCGCTCCTCGCCCTCCCGAGCTCCCGTGATGCGATCGCTGTGACCTCCGAGAACTGGCCGCGCTGCATCGCCGGAATGACCTTCCGCACGGCGATGCCTGCGACCCCAAGCACACCCCACCGGACCTTCAACATCCCTTCTCCCTTCTCCCTTCTCCCTTGCTCTTTGCCCTACCCCTCCCCCCTCCTCAGCAGACGTTCAAACGCGTCGTCCGGCAGGTCCGCAAGTGCATTGACGACCAGGTCCGCGGGGAGCGCCTCGGTCCGGGCGACACCAATGCACCGCATGCCGGCACGACGGGCCGCTTCGACGCCGACCGCCGCGTCCTCGACGACAATACATCGATCCGGTGGTATTCCCAGACTTGCCGCCGCAGCGAGAAACACCTGCGGATCCGGCTTGCCGGACGAGACGTCTTCCGCCCCGATGATGGCGCCGAACGAAATCTCGAAGGCCATGGCGTCCAGCATCACTTCGATGTTCCGCCGCGGGGCAGACGAGGCAATCGCCTGCTTCCAGCCGGCGTCGTGCAGGCGGCGCACCCACCTGGCAGCACCCGGCAGCGGGGTGAGGCCGTGCTGCAGGGCGAGCCGCCGATATGCGTCCTCCTTGGCCAGATCTATCCGCTGGATGCGCTCCGGGGTCGCGG
>JACCXG010000247.1 GCA_013697225.1 Acidobacteriota bacterium | reverse complement strand
TGGACACGCCGCTCTTCCTGAAAGAGGTGGCCGGATCCGATCACAACTTCAGGCTCGATGAATTTGCCGAGACAATGCGATCGAGGATCGTGAGTGTCTTCGGCGATGCGCTGGCCTCGGCGCAGGTCCCGGTGTTCGATGTGGCGAGCCGGTACACCGAGCTTGGCGAGGCACTCCTGCCGCTCATCAATCCCGTCATCCGCGCAAAGTACGGCCTGCAGGTCGACAGCTTCCTCGTCGAGAACGTATCGGTTCCGCCAGAGGTCGAGCAGGCGGTGGACAAACGCTCGAGCATGGCAGCCGTGGGGAACCTGAACGACTACGTGAAGTTCCAGATGGCGCAGGGGATGGAGAAGGGGGGCGGAGCCGGCGGGATGGCCACGGAGATGGCCGTCGGACTGTCGATCGCGCAGCAGATCATCCAGCAGCAGGGGCTGGGCGGGGCCCCCGCTGCCGCGAAGCCCGCAACGGGAGCCGGTGCGCCCGCTCCGGATCTTCTCTCGCCCGCGGATGTGGCGACGGCCCTCGGGGTTGCCGAGAGCGACGTCATGAGCATCATCGAGTCCGGTGAGTTGCCGGCCAGGAAGATCGGCTCGGCCTACCGGGTGCGGCGAGCCGCGCTCGACGACTACCTGGCGGGCTGAGGGGCGGGGTTTCACGCCCGGGATGTCTCAGCTTGCCGCCGTCCAGAAGTACCCGTGTGCCGCCTGTGGCGCACAGGCTGAATGGCACCCCTCGAAAGGGGCCCTGGTCTGCACGTTCTGCGGTACAACGGCCCCTTTCGAGGTAGACGCGAGCGGAACGATCCTCGAGCTCGATCTGGTCTCCGCGCTGCGCGAACTGCCGGACGAGGAGCGTGGCTGGCAGGCGGAGCGGCGTTCCGTCCAGTGTGGAAGCTGCCGGGCCGTGTCGGTGTTCGAGGCGGGACGCGTCGGCCAGAACTGCGAGTTCTGCGGCTCGCCGAAGCTCCTGCCGTACGACGAGATCAAGGCTCCCATCCGCCCGCAGAGCGTGCTGCCCTTCAAGATCCCCGAGGGACACGTCCGGGAGCAGATCCGGCGATGGTACGCGAGCAAATGGCTCGCGCCCAACAGCCTGCGGAGCCGGGCACTGGTCGATCGCGTGCACGGCGTCTACATCCCGTACTGGACCTTCGATGCGCACGTGATCTGCCCGTGGAGCGCGGAAGCGGGGCACTACTACTACACGACCGAGCGCTATACCGATAATCAGGGCAGGCGGCAGACGCGCCAGGTGCAGCACGTCCGCTGGGAACCAGCCTCCGGCGAGATCCGGCACTTCTTCGACGACGAGCCGGTGCCCGGCACGCACGGGGTCTCGGCTCATCTGCTCAGGCAGGTGGAGCCGTTCCCGACGGCTGAGCTGGTGCCCTACGATGCCGCGTTCCTCTCCGGCTTCGTCGTGGAGCACTACCAGGTCGTGCTCGTGGACGCCGCTCAGCACTCGCAGGCGCAGATGACGGCGAAGCTGCGCGAGATGGGCGCACAGGAGATACCCGGCGATACATATCGCAACCTGGTCATCCACCCGAGCTATTCGGGGCAGACCTTCAAGCACGTGCTGGTGCCGGTCTGGCTGCTCATCTACCTCTACTCCGGCAAGCCCTGGCAGGTTGTCGTCAACGGCTATACGGGGGCCATGGCCGGAGACTATCCGAAGAGCCCGTGGAAAATCGCCCTGCTGGTGATCCTCGCCGTAATCGTGGCACTCTTGATAGTGATGGCGCAGGAGTGAACCCCCCGGTGCCGACCCCACGTCTTTATCCAGGACACTCATGCTGAACGACAAGATCCGGATGCCTTCGAGAGACGCGGCGCTCCCCGGCCGGGAGGCGCCCATGCCGGTGCCGACCGGCCATTTCGTGAACGGGGCTCCGCTCGAGGGGCCCTTCCCGCCGGGCACTGAGAGGGCCCTCTTCGGGCTCGGCTGCTTCTGGGGGGCGGAGCGGGTGTTCTGGGAACTGCCCGGCGTGTTCACGACCGCCGTCGGGTATGCGGGCGGACACACACCGAACCCGACGTATCGGGAAGTGTGCAGCGGGATGACCGGGCACAACGAGGTCGTGCTGGTGGTCTTC
>JACCXG010000245.1 GCA_013697225.1 Acidobacteriota bacterium | reverse complement strand
CGGGGATGCTGGCGCGGCGGGCGATCAAGGGAACGCTGCCGATTATTTCGGCCGCGAAGCGGCTTCAGGAGGAACTCTTGATGCCGTCCCCCGAACCCCCAGGCGATGGTCCGCTGGACGGGGCACGACGGAGCGTCGCGGGTATGAAGAAGGTGGGCCTGATGCTGCTCGGCACCGCGATGCAGGCCTACGGCGCAAAGCTCTCGGACGAGCAGGAGGTGCTGATGCGTATTGCGGACGTGCTCATCGGCGTATACGCGGCGGAGAGTGCCCTGCTGCGTGCACTCTCCGCAGGGACTCGGTTGCACCATGCGGCTGCACGGGTAGTCGTGAACGATGCGGCCGGGCGTGCCGAGCTGGCCGCTCGCGAGACCCTCGCCGCGATGGCCGAAGGGGACACGCTGCGTATGCTGCTTGCCGCGTTGAAGCGAGTGCTGAAACCGGCGCCTGTGAACACGGTGGCTCTGCGGAGGAACCTCGCCGATGCCCTTCTGGAACAGGGGGCGTATCCCTTCGGTGCCCAGAGTCCGAGGTTCGGAGGTTGAGCTGGTGAAGGTCCGCACGTGGCCCCTCCTGATTGCGCTGGCCTCCGTCCTCCTGGTGCTGGGCGCCTGTGGCACTCCTCCGACGTATCTCGAGGAGATCGCGGCATGGCGAGCCGAGAAGGACGACTTCATGCGACGGTCCGGAGACTCTCCGGTTCCGGCCGAGAACCGCGCCGCCTTCCCGCCCCTCCCGTACTATCCCGCCGACGAGCAGTACCGGGTGCCTGCGGCTTTGAAGCTCGCGCAGGGAGACGAGATCATCGAGCTCGGCACCTCGACCGGCGTCCCCAGGCGTATGCGCCGGGTGGGCACTCTCGCCTTCACCCTGAAGGGGGAGCCTCTGACACTGACGGCATTCGGGGATCTGGACGACCCGCAGCTCCGCCGCCTGTTCGTTCCGTTCGGGGACCTGACGAGCGGGAGCGAGACATACCACGGCGGCCGCTATCTCGACCTCGAGCGCACGGCCAGCGGCGTGTACGACCTCGATTTCAACCGCGCGTACAACCCGTTCTGCGTGTTCGACGTGAAGTACGAATGCCCTGTGCCCCCTCGGGAGAACCGCATGAAGATTCCCGTCCGTGCGGGCGAGAAAATGCCCTGATGCCGCCCATTGCGATCGTGTTCGACTTCGACGGGGTACTTGCCGACTCCGAGCCGCTGCACTTCCGTGCCCTGCAGGTGATCGTCGCCGAGCTGGGCATCACCATCGAGCGCGACGAGTACTACGAGCGGTATCTCGGGTACGACGACGTGGGGGCGATGAAATTACTCTCCGCGGCGCATGGCCAGTCCTGGACCGACAAGCAGATCAGCGCGCTCATCGAGCGCAAGTCGGTCGTCTTCGAAGAGATGCTTCAGGCCGGGGCCGTGCTCTATCCTGCCGCCCCCGCCTGCGTGCGGCGCCTGGCCACGAAGTACCCGCTCGGCATCGCCTCCGGCGCGTTGAAGCACGAAATCATGGCGATTCTTCACGGGAGCGGCCTCGCGCAGCACTTCCGTTTCGTTGTCGCGTCCGGTGAGACACCCAGGAGCAAGCCTGCACCCGACCCTTACCGCCGCGCCGCTGAACTGCACAAGCTGCCCCCGGCGTCCTGCCTTGCGATCGAGGACTCGCGATGGGGGATCGAGTCGGCAAAGGCAGCAGGTCTGAGATGCGTGGGGATTACCACGACGTATCGTGCACACGAGCTGCCGGGAGCCGACGCCGTGATCGAGTCGCTCGACCAATTCACACCCGCCCTGATCGAAGGGCTCATGGGAAAGAATTCTTCCTGAATGAAATACGCCCTCCATCTCCAGTCGCGCAGTGTGCAGGTCGCTGCCGACCTCGAGCGGGCCATGGACGCCCCCGGAGAAGAGCTCGCCCCGGCGGCTCTCGCGATCGCGCGGGTGGAGTACCCGAGCCTCGACACGGCCGCCTACCTCGGCGCCATCGAGCGCATGGGTGACGATGCCGCAGGGAAGATAAGCCGGGCGGGAGCACGCGGACGGGACGCCATCGGGATGCTCAACGAGTACCTGTACGACGAGCAGCGGTTCACCGGAAATCGGGACCGCTACGAAGACCCCCGAAACAGCTTTCTCAACGAGGTGCTCGATCGCCGGACCGGCATTCCCATCAGCCTGGCCGTGATCTACCTGGAGGTTGCCCGGCGGGCGGGGGTCGACGTCACCGGCGTGAATTTCCCGGGCCATTTCCTGCTCCGGGCCGCAGACGAAAGCGCCCGCCTTCGCTTCGGGGGCAACTTCCTCATCGTCGATCCGTTCCACGGTGGCGCGCTGCTGTCGGAAGGGGACTGCCGCGAGATGCTCCGGCAGCATGTCGGCGATGAAGCTGCGTTCGATCGCGAGCTGCTCGAACCGGCGACGCGGCACGAGATAGTCGTCCGCATGCTCGTGAACCTGAAGCGGCTGTACGTGCGGATGCGGTCATTTCCGCAGGCCCGCTTCGTTGCGGACCTGCTGCTGACCGTGGATCCGACTGCTCTCTCGGAGCTGCGCGACCGCGGGCTGCTGGCGTATCACCTCCAGGATTTCAGCGCCGCACTGCGCGACCTGGAGGCTTACCTGCGCCTCTCTCCCCGCCAGGCAGACGGCACGTCGGGTGCCGACGAGGAGTTCGACGAGGACGAGTTCGAAGGGTCGGAACGGCAGGACGACGGCACGCAGGTGTGGGAGCACGTGAAGAACCTGCGGAAGCGGGTGGCGGGGTTCAACTGAGTCCGATCAGGACTGGAGGAGGGACGAGTTCAACTCCCAACTTCCAACGCCCAACGCCCAACGCCCAATTCCCAACGCCCAATTCCCAGCACCCTCTGACGGGGGATCGCTCAAGTCCAGCCCACCATCCTCGAGAGCTTGTCGAGCATCCCTGGGGAGTCCTTTGCGAGCGACACTCGTTCGAGGATGTCCAGCGCCTCACCGATGGATCTCGCAACGCTGATGCGAAGGCGCCTGGCGCTGTTCTCGGTCAGTGAATCCGGTTCCCTGACGATCAGGATCGGCTTTGCGCGGGCGTCCGCCACGACGTCGAGACAGTTCTGGGGGCTGTCGTCGACGTGGTAGTTCAGCCGGACGGCGCCGGCAGCCATTCCACGTGACCCGCTGATCACCAGAACGCTCGGCATGTCGAATCCCTGATCGCGGAGCCACCGCTGGGTCTGCCGCTGGACGGTGTCGCCGGCGGTCGCCGGCCGCTGCGTGATGAAGAACACCTCCCAGCAGTGCCGCAGCATCATCTCGTGAATCCGCGGCACGGCAGCCGGGTCGAGCGGCTCCAGGGTGGTCCAGAAATCCGGCGTCTGGTGGATGGCTTCCCAGATGGCATCCCGGCGGCGGCGTTGTTCCGGGCGCGTCGGCCTGGGCCGGGGGGCGGCTGGGGCCGGCTGTTCTTCCCGTGCCGCTTCGATCTCCGGAGATTCGGCGGCCACCGCGGCTTTCGGGCCAAAGAGACGGCGCTCGACATCGTGGAACGCCGATGCGAAGTCGGCAATCACCCCGTCCATGTCGAACCCGATCCGCAGCGGAGGCAGCCGTCGTGCCGGGGGGGTCACTCCACGCGCGCTTTCGCCGTGATGACGCCGGAGCGGTACAGGGTCGTCCGGAGTTCGATGCGCAGAGGCAGAGGCCACGCCATCAGGATGAGACCCCGTCCGCCTCCGGCCGGTCCCCCTGCTGGCTCGTGCGGGCAACCTCCTCATACAGGTACGCGGATGCGATGATGCCCCCGTGGAAGTTGCCGAGGTCGAGCTTCTCGTTTGGTGCGTGGGCATTCTCGTCCGGCAGCCCGACGCCGAACAGCACCGAGGGGAGCCCGAGGATCTCCTGGAACGTTGCCACGACAGGGATGGAGCCCCCTTCGCGGTTGAAGACCGGCACTTTTCCGAAACCCTGCTCGATGGCACGTCCGGCAGCCTGGACGAACCTGTTGTCGAACTCCGTCATCCACGGCCTGCCGCCGTGCATCCGCGTCACCTTGACCTCTACGGTCTTCGGGGCAATCTTCCGGACATAGTCTTCGAACAGCTGCGCAATCCTGTCCGGATCCTGGTCGGGAACGAGCCGCATGCTCACTTTGGCCATGGCCACCGCCGGAATCACTGTTTTTGCCCCTTTACCGGTGAAGCCGCCGAGGATGCCGTTGACCTCGAAGGTCGGGCGGGCCCACACGCGCTCCAGCGTCGAGTAGCCACTCTCGCCGAACAGCTTCGGAGCCCCGAGCTCCTTTGCGTAGCGCTTCTCGTTGAACGGCAGCCGCTTCCATGCCTCACGTTCCTCGGCTGTGAGATCCCGCACGTTGTCGTAGAACCCGGGGATCTTGATGCGCCCGCTCCGGTCCTTCATCTGCGCGAGGATCTGCGCGAGCACCATGTTGGGGTTCGCCACGGCGCCGCCGAACGAACCGGAATGGAGATCGCTCCTGGTCCCTCGCAGGTCGATCTGAAGGTAGGCCAGGCCACGCAGGCCATAGCAGATCGACGGGATGCCGCGGTCGAACATCGGTGAGTCCGAGATCACCACGACGTCCGCTCCGAGCTCCTCCTTGTTCTCCTTGATGAAGTTGTCGAGGTTCGCCGAGCCAACCTCCTCCTCACCTTCGAGAAGAATCTTCATGTTCACCGGCAGGCGGCCGTTCTGCTTCAGGTGCGCTTCGATTGCCTTGAAGTGCATGAAGATCTGACCCTTGTCGTCAGCGGCGCCACGGGCGTAGATCTCGCCGTCTCGGACGGTTGCCTCGAAGGGAGGAGACTCCCAGAGGTCGAGCGGATCCACAGGCTGCACGTCGTAGTGGCCGTAGAACAGGATCGTCGGCGCTCCTTCCGCACCGAGCCATTCGCCATAGACGATGGGATGCCCCGGCGTCTCGGCAAGGCGGACGTTCTGCATCCCTACACGCCGCAGTTCGTCAGCTGTCCATTCCGCACAGCGACGGACATCCCCCTCGTGCTCGGGGAGCGCACTGATGCTCGGAATGGCGAGATACTCCTTCAGCTCGCCGACGTAGCGATCCCGATTCGTGTTGATAAAGTCGATGACGTTGTTCATCTTGGCAGTCTTGGCACTCGCGACATTTCAATTCCTGGCGTTCTTGCCACTTTTGGCAATCCTGGCACTTGCGGTCTTTAAATTCTTGGCACTTTTGGCATTCTTGGCACTTTTGGCAATCCCAAGTCAGTGTCTGTTCGGCACTTCGACGGGAAGGTCGGTCCGGTCTCCCCACTCTTTCCAGGAGCCGACGTAAGTACGCACGGTCGGGTACCCCAGCAGGCGGAGCGCGACGTACGAGTGCGCCGCCCGGTAGCCTCCCTGGCAGTAGGTGATCACTTCCCGGTCCGGCGTGACGCCGGCATCCTCGTACATCTTCCGCAGTTCAGACGCCGGCTTGAACTCCCCCTCGGGCGTCAGGTTCCGCGTCCATTCGATGTGAACGGCGCCCGGCACCGCACCCCCTCGTGCGGCACGCACCGTCGTCCCGCAGTACTCCCCGTCGCTCCGGGTATCGAGGA
>JACCXG010000241.1 GCA_013697225.1 Acidobacteriota bacterium | reverse complement strand
CGGCCGGGATTCTCGGGGGACTGTGGGAGAAGTTGCGCGGCGCGCCGGACGAGTACCTCGATCGCTCCACCCTGGAGAGCGATGGGCTGGACGTCGCGGCGAAGGATTTCCTGGCCGGCATGACGGATCGCTTCGCGGTGGCGCTGTACGAGCAGTTCTTCATCCCGAAGCCCTGGGTGTCGATTAGGCCATGAATTCCTGAGCTTCCAGCTTCCCGCTGCCCGGTTGCAGTTTCAGGCTGCCGACGCCCTGCCCCGGGACGCTCTCCTCGAATCCAGCCCTGCTCAAGGTATAATGACGGGTTCCCGCGTGCTGGCGGGGCACGCAGCGACCTATGCTTCTCGACCTACACAAGCTTCGCGGCGACCGCGAGCACATCGAACGAACCTACCCTCCGTCGGTTTTCGATCCGCAGGATCCCGACTACCGTGTCGCCTCGCCCGTCGAGCTGAGGGCGGCCGTGCAGAAGCTGGGGGGCGACGCGTTCGGCGTTTCCGGGCATGTCAAAGCGCGCCTCGAGCTGGAGTGCGGCCGGTGCCTGGAGCCGGTCGGGCTGCCGGTGGAGGCCGACTTCGATTTGCGATACGTCCCGGCGGTCGCGAATACCGGTGAGGAGGAGCAGGAAGTCGGGGACGAGGACCTATCGACTGCCTTCTATCGCGAGGGGATGCTGGACCTCGTGGACCTGCTGCGGGAGCAGTTCGTGCTGGCACTGCCGATGAAGCCGCTCTGCAGCGAAGACTGTCGCGGGCTGTGCCCGCAATGCGGAACGAATCTGAACAAGACGCAGTGTGCGTGCACGCCTGCCTGGGAGGATCCCCGGCTGGCCGCTCTCAAGTCGCTGCTGACTCAGGAAAAGGAAAACTGAGATGCCCAACCCTAAACGCCGCCACTCCAAGACGCGCACGGCCAAGCGCCGCACGCACGATGCGTTGAAAGCCGTCGCGAGCGGGCCCTGTCCGCAGTGTCAGGAAGCCAAGGCGCCGCATCACGTGTGCGCGCACTGCGGCTTCTACAAGGGGCGTCAGGTCCGTCCCGTCGAAGAGGCATAGAAGCGGGCTGGAGGCTGAAGCGGGCAGCAGAAAGCTTTCATCTTGCGCATCGCCATCGACGCGATGGGGGGGGACGAGGCTCCGGCCAGCATCATCGACGGGGCCTTGGTGGCCGCGCGTCACCTTCAGATCGGGCTGCTCCTCGTCGGATGCAGGGACTCCATCGAGCGTGAGCTGTCCCGCCACCCTGCCGCTGGCTGGCTCGACGTCCAGACGATTGACACCCCCGAGCGCGTGGACATGTCGGAGGCGGCTGGCCAGGCGCTTCGCCGGAAGCCCCGTGCCTCCATCCGTGTTGCCGCGGAGGCCGTTCGCGACGGCCGTGCGTCTGCGCTGTTCAGCGCGGGACACACCGGTGCTTCGGTAATGGCCTCGGTGGCAGCCTTCGGCCGCATGCCCGGGGTGGATCGCCCCGCCCTCGCCACGATCATCCCGACGAGCGCACGTCCCGCCGTTCTCCTTGATTCGGGCGCCACCGTCGAATGCCGGCCTCAACACCTCGTGCAGTTCGCGCTGATGGGGGCCGCCTACGCACGCGTGGCCCTGGCGTGCGCCAGGCCGCGGGTCGCACTGCTCTCAGTCGGCGAAGAGGAAAGCAAGGGGAACGACCTGACGCGCGAAGCACACCAGCTGTTGAAGTCCGCCCCGATTCACTTCGTCGGCAACGTGGAAGGGCGTGAGGTCTATGCCGGCCGTGCGGACGTGATCGTCTGCGATGGTTTCACCGGCAACATCACTTTGAAAATCGGCGAAGGTCTCGTGGAGACCGTCGAGGCGCTGCTGCACGCCGAGTTGTCCGCCACGTTCGGCACGCGTGTGGGCTACCTGCTTTCGAAGCAGGCCTACCGCCGGTTCCGCAAGCGGCTCGACTACTCCGAGTACGGCGGTGCGCCGCTTCTCGGGCTGAACGGCCTCTGTGTTGTCGGACACGGGCGCTCGTCCGCCAAGGCCGTGCGGAACGCCGTGGCGATGGCAGCCCGTGCGTCGAGCGAAGGGCTCCTGCACCGGCTGTCTCGCGAGGTCAGTGCCCAGTCTGCCTCGTGACCCTGCCATGAGGAGAGGACGTCGTCGATGATTGCAGCGGTTTTTCCGGGGCAGGGGGCGCAGAAAGCTGGCATGGGCCGCGAGCTCGCCGACCGCTTCCCGGTCTGTCGCGATACCTTTGCCGAGGGCGACGAGGCGTTGGGTGAGCGGCTGAGCCAGTTGTGTTTCGAAGGACCCGAAGATCGGCTGCAGCTCACGGAGAACACCCAGCCAGCCATCCTGGCCGTCAGCGTCGCTATCTACCGGCTCGCCGCATCGCAGGGTCTGCAGCCGTCGTTTGCGGCGGGTCACAGCCTTGGTGAGTACTCCGCGCACGTTGCCGCGGGTACGATATCCTTCGCGGATGCCCTTCGCACGGTGCGGCGCAGAGGGCGCTACATGCAGGAAGCCGTTCCTGTGGGAGAGGGTGCGATGGCGGCCGTTCTCGGCCTCGATGCCGACTCGGTTGCGGAGGCCTGCGCGGAGGCCGCCGCCGATCACGGTGTGGTAAGCCCGGCGAACCTGAATGCGCCGGGCCAGGTGGTGATTGCTGGTCGCAGTGCTGCGGTTGCCAGAGCCGGCGAGCTTGCCAGAGCTCGCGGGGCCAAACGCGTGATTCCCCTGGCGGTGAGTGCGCCCTTCCACTGTGCGCTGATGAAGCCGGCCGAAGACCGCCTCGCGCCTGAGCTCCGGGCCCTCGCGGCACACGATCCCCGGATCCCTGTCATCGCGAACGTCGATGCCGAACCGAAGACGGAGGCCTCCGCCTGTATCGAGGCGCTCATCAGGCAGGTCTCCTCGCCGGTGCGATGGGAACACGTCGTCCGCCGATCGGTGGCGGAGGGAGTGCGTACATTCGTGGAGCTCGGCCCGGGAACGGTGCTCGGCGGATTGATTCGCAAGATCGAGCCAGGTGCGACCGTACTGAGCATCGAGAACAGTCAGGGCCTCGAGAAGCTGCCCATGGTACTGGCGGAATCGGCGAGGGCGCAGTGATCGGCCGCTGCAAGGGTTGCATATGATAGGCCTGTCCGGGCGGGTCGCGCTGGTCACCGGCGCCTCACGCGGTATCGGCCGCGCGATCGCTGTTCGTCTGGCCGGGCAGGGAGCCTCGCTTGTAGCGGCAGCCCGCGGCGACAACGCGCAGCGCACGGTCGACGAGATTCTGTCGGCTGGCGGTGCGGCGGAGTTCATAGCGATGGACGTTACGGAGGCGGGAGCGGCAGACGCGGCGGTCAAGGCGATGGTCGAGCGCCACGGCCGGATCGACATCCTGGTGAACAACGCCGGCATCGCCAGGGATCAGCTGGTGCTGCGCATGAAGCGGGACGACTGGGAAGCCGTCCTCGCAACGAACCTGACGGCTGCCTTTGCGCTGACGCAGGCGGCGCTGAAGCCCATGATCAAACAGCGGAGCGGACGCCTCATCAGCATCAGCTCCGTTGTGGGGCAGGGGGGCAATGCCGGACAGGCGAACTACGCGGCATCGAAGGCCGGGCTGATCGGCTTCACCAAGTCCGTCGCCCTGGAAGTGGCGTCGCGAGGGATCACCGCCAACGTCGTGGCCCCCGGGCTGATTGACACGGACATGACGCGGGCCATCGCCGAAGACACCCGGGCCGAATGGGCCTCGAAAGTACCGCTGCGGCGGCTCGGGCAGCCGGACGACGTGGCGTGGGCGGTGTGTTTTCTGGCCTCGGACGAGGCATCGTATATTACGGGGCAGGTTGTCGCCGTAAACGGCGGTATGTATATGTAGCGTCACGGTTCGTGACGTGAACGGGGAAGCGTCCGCATGCGTGGCGCAGGTGGAAGGAAGTGCGGCTCTCTGAAGCCGCCGTGGAGGGCTGAATGGCCGTCGCTGAAAAAGTGAAGAGCATCATCGTGGAACAGCTCGGGGTGGACGAAGAGGAAGTGACGCCGGATGCGTCGTTTGTCGACGACCTCGGGGCCGACTCGCTCGATACCGTGGAACTTGTGATGGCGTTCGAGGAGGAGTTCGGTATCGAAATCCCCGACGAAGATGCCGAGAAGATCACGCGCGTCCGCGAGGCCATCGAGTACATCGAATCCCATTCCAAGAAAAAGTAACGCATCGGAGGCTCAGTGAGCAGGCGAGTCGTCGTGACGGGCGTCGGCCTGGTGTCGCCGCTCGGCATCGGCACCGAGGCCAACTGGAAGGCACTGTGCGCCGGGCGGAGCGGCATCGGGGCGATCACCCGGTTCGACGCGTCACAGTTCTCGGCGCGCATCGCGGGTGAGGTGCAGGGCTTCGACCCGCTGCAGTTCATCGAGAAGAAAGACGTCAAGAAGATGGACGTCTTCATCCAGCTCGCCATCGCCGCCTCCCAGTTCGCGGTGGACGATGCGAAGCTGGAGGTGACGGCGGAGAACGCGACGCGCGTCGGTGTGTTCATCGCGTCGGGAATAGGCGGGTTCAGCACGATCGAGCGCGAGCACCGGGCCCTGCTCGAAGGGGGACCGAGGCGGATCTCGCCGTTCTTCATCCCCGCCGCCATCATCAATCTGGCTGCCGGCCAGGTCTCGATCCGCTTTGGCGCCAAGGGGCCGAACTCGGCAACCTGCACGGCCTGCTCGGCCTCCGCCCATGCCATTGGAGACGCGCTCGAGGTGATCCGCCGCGGCAAGGCGGACGTGATGATTGCCGGAGGGTCCGAGTCGGCCATCACACCGATGGGTGTCGGGGGATTTGCCGCCATGCGGGCCCTCTCGACCAGAAACGACGAACCGTCACGCGCCAGCCGGCCGTTCGACCGCGACAGGGACGGCTTCATCATGGGGGAAGGCTCCGGCGTAATCGTGCTGGAGGAGCTGGAGCACGCCAGGGGCCGGGGAGCCCCGATCTACGCGGAACTGGTCGGCTACGGCATGTCAGCCGATGCGTTCCACATCACGGCGCCGTCAGAGGATGGGGACGGCGGCATGCGTGTCATGGCGTCGGCCCTCGAAGACGCCGGCGTCGGCATCGAGGCGGTGGACTACATCAACGCCCATGGCACCTCGACCCCGTACAACGACAAGCTGGAGACGCTGGCGATCAGACGCCTGTTCGGGGAGCATGCGGCGAAGCTGGCGATCTCGTCCACGAAGTCGATGACCGGCCACCTGCTTGGCGCCGCCGGCGGCCTCGAGGCAGGCATCACCGCGCTGGCGGTGCGCCATCAGGTCGCCCCGCCCACGATCAACTATGAGACGCCCGATCCTGCCTGCGATCTCGACTACGTGCCCAACACCGCGCGGCCGATGAAGATAACGTACGCGCTCTCGAACTCGTTCGGGTTCGGCGGCACGAACGGTGCTTTGCTGTTCAAGAGGTATGAGGAGTAGTGTCCCGCTTCCCGCTGCCCGCTTCAGGCTGCCAGCTGCCAGCTACCCGCTCCGGCTGATCGAGATCGCTGTGCACCGCGAAGTGCGGGGCCTTCCTTACTGACCCAGGTGGGGTTTGGATGGGGAGGCAGCTGGCACCGCAGGAAGCTGCAACAGCAAACTGAAAGCGTGTAGCAGGCGACGAGCGGCGGGTGCCGGGAAGCGAGTAGCGGATAGCGGGAAGCAGGCAGCTGGAAGCTGGAAGCAGGAAGCGTGTGAGAGCCATGAAAATCGCCGTCTGCATCAAACAGGTCGTCACACGCGAGTGGGGGCTGCGGGTCGATGAGCAGAAGACCTGGATTCGGGACGCCGATGCCAGCTTCGAGCTGAACGAACCGGATGCCTACGCCCTCGAGGAGGCGCTCCGCCTGAAGGAGAAGCAAGGCGGGGAAGTCGTGGTGTGCTGCGCGGGACCGGCGCGTGCCACGCAGGTCATCCGCGAGGCACTCGCCAGGGGAGCGGACCGGGCCGTCCACGTCGAGGCGGACTCCCTCGCGTCCGCTGACGCAGGAACCGTGGCGGCGGCGCTTGCCGCGGCCGTGCGCGAGGAGGCGTTCGATCTCGTCCTCACCGGGCTCCAGTCCGACGATCAGGGATTCGCGCAGGTTGGCGTCGTGCTCGCCGAAACCCTGGGCATCCCGCATGCGACGATCATCATGGAAGTGCAGGTGGTCGACGGCGGTCTTCGCGTGAAGCGCGAGCTCGAAGGGGGATGGTTCCAGTGGGTGAGCCTGCCGCTGCCGGCCTTGCTGACGATTCAGAGCGGCATCAACCAGCTCCGCTACGCGACCCTGAAGGGCATCATGGCCGCGAAGAAGAAGGAGATCCGGAAGGTCGCCCCTTCGGGCGACGGGGCACGGATGCAGGAGATTCTCGCCCTCTACGTGCCGGAGAAGGGCAAGACATCGCAGATGATCGGCGGCTCGCCCACCGACGCTGCGAAGGGGCTGGTGACGAAGCTGCGTGACGAGGCGAGGGTGATCCAGTGAGCGTGCTCGTGATCGCCGAGGCACGCGAGGGGCGGCTGAACCGGGCGACATGGGAAACCGTCGCCGCCGCCCAGACGACCGGTCCGGTGAGGATCGCCGTCCCCGGAGCGAACGTCGGCGGTGTTGCAGACGAACTGGCCACGGCGGAGTGCGAGATGGTGCTCCTCCTCGAGGATCCGGCTCTCGAGCACTACACTGCCGACGGATACGTGCTCGCGCTGGCCTCCCTGATCGAGGCCCAGGCGCCGTCACTCGTGTTCCTGCCGCATACCTATCAGACCCGCGATTTCGCTCCGGCGCTCGCCGCCCGCCTCGGTCGATCGCTCATCACCGACGTCACCGCGATCCGACCCGAAGGGGATCGGGTCGTGTTCGTTCGACCGATGTTCCAGGGGAAACTGAGTGCTGAGGTTGCCGCCACGGGACCGGCGCCACACCTGGTCACCCTCCAGATCGGCGCATTCCGCGGGGATGCGGCTGCGCGCGGCGCAGCGCCCGCTCCGGTGCAGAAGGCGGAGGTCAGCCTCGACGCGTCACGTATCCGGCAACGTCCTGAGCTGCCGTTCCAGGAGGCCAAGGGGGCCGTCGATCTCTCCCAGGCCGAACGCATTGTTGCGGTGGGCCGGGGAATCAAGGGGCAGGAGCATCTCAAGATCGCCGAGGGTCTCGCCCAGGCGCTTGGCGCGGAGCTCGCCGCCTCGCGGCCGATTTGCGACGCGGGCTGGCTGCCGATGGACCGGCAGATTGGCAGCTCCGGCCAGACGGTCGCGCCAAAGCTGTACGTGGCGCTCGGGATCTCCGGCGCAATCCAGCACCTGGTCGGCATGAAGGGAGCCCGCACCATCGTCGCGATCAACAAGGACGCCGACGCCCCCATCTTCGAAGTCGCCGACTACGGCATCGTCGGAGACCTGTTCGAGGTGGTGCCGGCAATCATCGCGGAGCTGAAAAGATAGCTTCCGGTTTCCAGTTTCCAGCACGCAGCGGGAAGCACGCAGCGGGAAGCGGGCAGCGGGCAGCGGGCAGCAGGAAGCGGGCGCGGGAAGCGCTAGCGGCAAGCCCGCAGCAGGCAGTAGGTAGCGGTAGCGGGAGGCCGGCAGCAGGAAGCAGGAAGCAGAAAGCCACGTGACTCGCGAATCTCTGGACGTCGACATCCTGATCGCCGGCGGCGGCCCGGCCGGCATGTCGGCAGCGTTGCGTCTTGCGAGGCTCCAGAAGGAGCACGGCGGAGAGCCGCTCGCGATCGCGGTGCTCGAAAAGGCCCGAGAGGCGGGAGCGCACATGCTTTCGGGTGCTGTCCTGGACCCGAGCGCCCTGGCGGAGCTGGTTCCCGACTACCTCTCGAGGGGGGCGCCTATAGCCGCCGAGGTGCGGCACGACCACGTCTACTTCCTGACGCGCGGGAGCCGGTTCCAGTTCCCGATTACCCCTCCGCCGCTCAAGAACCACGGGAACGTCATCATCTCGCTGAACAGGTTCGTGAAATGGATGGGCGCGCTCGTCGAGGCCGAGGGAATCGACGTGTTCACCGGTTTCCCGGCGGTCGAGCTGCTGTACGAGGGAAACCGCGTTGCGGGGCTGCGAACGGGGGATCGTGGAATCGGCCGGCATGGTGAGGTGAAGTCCACGTTCGAGCCGGGGGTGGATATCCGGGCGAAGGTCACCATTCTGGCGGACGGGGTGCGCGGCAACCTGACGAAGGCGCTCGTCCGGCGCCTGGCGCTGGACGAGGGGCGCGCGCCGCAGCAGTATGCCCTGGGCATCAAGGAATTGTGGGAGGTGCCCGCCGATCGTCTACCCCCGGGCACCGTCATCCACACAATGGGCTACCCGCTGCGGATGGAGGAGTTCGGCGGGGGCTTCATCTATGCGATGCCCGACGGGCTCACGTCGGTGGGGTTCGTCGCCGGGCTCGATTACCGCGATCCGATGTTCGACCCGCACGCGACGTTCCAGCACTTCAAGCGTCACCCGCTGGTAGCGTCACTGCTCGACGGGGGGCAGATGGTGCGCTACGGCGCGAAGGCACTCCCGGAGGGGGGCTGGCACGCGGTGCCGCGCGTGTATGCCGATGGTGTGCTCATTGCCGGGGATGCGGGCGGCTTTCTGAACTCGATGCGGCTCAAGGGGATTCATCTGGCCATGCGCACCGGGATGCTGGCGGCGGAGACCGCGTTCGATGCCGTTCGTGCGAACGACACCTCGGCATCACGCCTGCGCAGCTACGAGGAGCGCATCAACGGGAGCAGCGTACGCGCGGAGCTGTATCCCGTTCGCAACGTGCATCAGAGCTTCGGCCGTGGGCTTCCTGCAGGCGTGGCGTATTCCGGGCTGTCGCTTATTTCTGGAGGGTGGTGGATTCGCGACCCGATGCCGTCGCATCCCGGGTTCGAGCGGATGCGCACACTGGCAGCGTATTATCCCCACGGCCGGCCGAACCCGGATGTGCCCGTCACCCCGGTGCGAATCGATCGCCGGCTGACGTTCGATCGGCTGACCAACGTCCACCATTCCGGCACCCGTCATGACGAGGATCAGCCCTCGCACCTCATCGTCCATGACACGGATATCTGCCGGACCCGCTGCCGGGAGGAATACGGCAACCCCTGCACTCGCTTTTGCCCCGCAAACGTCTACGAGATGGTGGATGCAGGGGATGGTACCCGGAAGCTCCAGATCAATGCCTCCAACTGCGTGCATTGCAAGACGTGCGACATCATGGATCCCTACCAGGTCATCGACTGGGTGCCCCCTGAAGGGGGAGGCGGCCCCCAGTACGACGGCATGTAGCCTCGCCTCCTTGCTCCCTCGTGGCGAGTCGGCAGAACAGCGCAGGCGCTCCTGGCTATTCTTCTGATTTTGGCAATCTTGACAATTTTGGCAATTTTGGCATTTCTTCCTGGTGTTTCCTGGCGCAACGTGCAGGCCGGAGCAATCGCCGCGGCGGCCTTCCCGCTCGTTGCGGCGCTGGGCCGTACGTGGACCTGGCGGGTGGACGGCGCGCATCACTATGACGCGCTGGTCAGTACCGGGCGCCCTCCGATCCTGGCGCTGTGGCACGGGCGCATCCTGCCGGCCACGCTGTACTGGCGCGGCCGCGGTGTCGTGGCCATGACCAGCCGGAACTTCGACGGAGAGTGGATCGCAAGGCTGATGGCGCGTTTTGGATTCCGGGCGGCGCGCGGGTCCACCTCCCGCGGTGGCGCCAGGGCGCTGGTGCAGTTGCGTCGGGAGCTCGCCGCGGGTCATACATCGGCGTTCACCGTGGATGGTCCGCGAGGGCCGGCCGGCATTGCCCAGCGCGGAGCGGTGTGGCTGGCGGGCGCCACGGGTCATCAGGTGCTCCCGTTTCATATCGAAGCGGACCGGTACTGGCTGGCTCGCAGCTGGGATCGGGGCATGATTCCGAAACCCTTCAGCACGGTGGCTATCGCAATAGGGGAGCCGTTCGGGGTGGAAGGGACGGAGGAAGGGCTCCTCGAGTTGCGGCGCCAGGAGCTGGAAGAACGTCTGGCGCTGCTGCGCCGGCGGTGCGACGCGTTGCTGCGGGGAGAGGCCAGTGCTGCTGATTAGTTCACCACGTTTCGAGGAACACGTATCCCCTCCCGGGCATCCCGAGCGGATGGAGCGCGCGCACGTGTTCAACGCGGCGGCGGCGCGATGGCTCGAGCGTGGCGGGCGGAGCACCGCTCCGCGCCCTGCCACCCGTGAAGAGCTCGAGCGGGTTCACGCGGCAGCGTACCTCGACGAGCTGGAGGGGACTGCCGGCCGGGCCGTGCAGCTGGATGCAGACACCTACACGTCGCCGGAGTCGGTCGAGATTGCGGCCCTGGCAGCCGGCGCAGCCGTGCAGGCGGCGCTCCACGCGCTGGACGGAGGGGAGCCGGCCTTTGCGCTGGTGCGGCCGCCGGGGCATCACGCCGAGTCCGATCGCGCAATGGGGTTCTGCCTGTACAACAACGTGGCGGTGGCAGCGGCGGCGGCGCGCGCCCGCGGTGTCGAGCGCGTGGCGGTCGTGGACATCGACGTGCACCACGGCAACGGGACCCAGTGGATGTTCTACACCGATCCCTCGGTGCTCTACGTGTCGACCCACCAGTTTCCCTTCTATCCCGGAACAGGTGCGGCAGACGAAGTGGGGAGGGGCGCCGGCGCGGGCTTCACGGTGAACGTCCCGCTCGAGGCGGGAGCCACCGATGCGGACTACGCCCT
>JACCXG010000201.1 GCA_013697225.1 Acidobacteriota bacterium | reverse complement strand
GCCGCTCGATGTCTGGAGCCGGCCTGGTGACCGGGGGCGTATCCGCCCCAGGCGCGGACGTCGCGGCGGGCGGCGTATGCGGCACACGTGCGGGCACCACCACGGGAGGCGCTTCGGTCGAAGAGGCAGCAGCAGGCGCCGCACCAGCACGACCGGCCGCCGTGCGAAGCGCCCGCACCTCGCCGTTCAGCCGCTCGATGTCCCCTTGCTGCTGCAGCACGACGTCCTGAAGAGCCTGCAGTTCACGGCGGGTATCACGGGTCGCCACCCAGCTGATCGCCACCCAGCTGGCCAGTACCGCCAGGCCAACTATCAGAACGCCGACCAGTATTTCCACCTGCTCCTCCGCCGGGACGCGTCAGCACAATGAGCGTCGCCATCTTAGACCCGGACACCACTTTGGTGATGGCCCGAGCGGCCCGCTCCGTCCATCTCTTCCGCATAGGGAAGAGAGAAGTATCTCCGGACAAAGGGTTACAGGAAGACTCAGGGGATCCCGATGCTACAATCCGCCCGACAATGGCCATCAGGGGACCCCTTGGCGCACCGCGGGCGCCTGCGGCGCGGGTCTGGGTCCCTCTTGCCGCCTCGGCGTTCCTCGCCTATTTCCTCCTGCTTCTGTTCTGTGACTTCCGCCGGCCCTTCCTCGGGGCCGTCCTGGCACTCGATGACGGGGTGGTGGTCCGGGGCGTCAGTCCCGGGTCAGCGGCTGATGCTGCCGGACTGCGTGAGGGTGACCGGATCAACAGCGTTCAAGGGCGGCGGCTGGAGGGGAGGCTGGACTGGCTGGCTGCCGAGCTGATGTTCCCCCTGGGGCGCCCGGTTCCCCTCGGGATCGATCGGATGGGAGCCCCGGTCGACGCGGCGCTCGTGCTCGAGCCCGCGGGCGCCGACTACTGGCTGCGCCCCGAGGCGCTCATGCTTGCCGGGGTGCGCGGGGTTCAGGCGGTCACGCTGGCGGCGGCGCTGCTCGTCTGGTGGCGGCGCTCATCGGACCTCGTTGGCAGGCTGGGGGGGTGGCTGCTTGCCGCCACTGCCGTATTCACTGTCGTTCCGCCATACCGCCTGGCGGCGGTCTGGGGGGAACTCCCGTTGCCTCTGGGGCTTCTGCTCTGGGGGCCGCACCTCAGCGTCGTGGCGATTGGCGCAGTGCTGTTCTCGTTCTTCGCGGTTTTCCCCAGGCGGTGGCTCAGGCGGCCTTCTCACTGGGTGCTCGCGTGGACGCCGATGGGGCTGACGCTGGGGTGGTACGTCCGCTTCGTTTTCGACATGTTCTATCGGCCAGGATTCCACCTGGACGGATCCGCCCTGGCGGCAGTTCTGCTGCCCGTCACAGCTGGGTACATCCTGGCCGGCCTTACGCTGCTGGTCTGCGGCTACCGCACGGTTGAGGGAGAGCTCGAACGCCGGCGCACACGCGTGGTCGTGGCAAGCTCGATGGCGGCCCTGCTCGTGGGGCTGCCGGTCGTGATTGGGTACTGGGCACGGCCGCGCGGCGAGCTCTCCCACTCGCTGTTCGCCTCACCCCTCTTCGCCGTCGGGACGATCTGGATGCTCATCTTCCCGCTCGGGTTCACCTACGCGATCCTGGCGTCATCGCCTGTTCGACGTACCCGCGATTATCCGCCAGGGCATTCAGTACGCGCTCGCCCGTCAGGCGCTCTTCTCGGTCCTGCCCCTGGCGGCGCTCGCGCTCGCAGCCGACGTGGTGATTCATCGGAGCGAGCCCCTGAGCGGGATCCTCGCGCAGCGCGGGTGGCTGTACGCGGGACTCATTGCGCTGGCGGCCGTGGCGCGGCTGCGGCGTGGCGCCTGGCTGGATCTCCTCGACCGGCGCTTCTTCCGCGAAAAATACAACGCGCACCGTTTGCTCAGAAGTGTGGCTGCCGACATCCGCCGCGCCGGCGGCTTCGAGGAGGCGTCCTGTGACGTGGTAGCGCGAATCGAGGCGGCGCTGCACCCCACGATGACCGCGGTACTGCTGCGCCGATCCGCCGCATGCGAGCCGGTGGCGGCAGCACCCGCTCACGCACGGGTGACGCCGCTCAGGTCCGAGAGCGGACTGCTCGCACTGCTGACTGTCGTGAGCGGTCCTCTCGATGTCGCACTCGCCGATCGCCGCGGTCTTGCCGCCCAGCTGCCGGAGGAGGCGCAGAACTGGCTGCAAACCAACGGCGTCGAGCTACTCGTCCCTCTCGCGCCCGCGGCAGAGGGTCCCGGGGCGGTGCTCGTTCTGGGGCCCCGCCGCTCCGAAGAGCCCTACGGCTTCGACGACAAGGATCTTCTCCAGGCCATCGCCGACAGCCTGGCCCTCGTCCTCGACGCCAGGGCCGAGGGTGAGGAGGCCGGCCCGATGATGGAGTGTCCGGAATGCGGCCGGTGCGAGGCGCCGCGGGTGCGACGCTGTCCGGCCGACGCAAGCACCCTCACGGTGTCCCGCACTCCGCGCCGCGTGGGCCAGAGGTACTTCCTCGAGCGGCGCCTGGCTCGCGGGGGCATGGGCACGGTTTACGAGGCGGTGGATACACAGCTCGGCCGCCGTGTGGCGGTGAAAGTGCTGCGGGACGAGCTCGTCGAGAGCGATGCGGCGGTAGCCCGATTCGGGCATGAGGCCCGTCTCATTGCTGCCCTCAACCACCCGAATATCGTCGTGGTGCACGACTTCGGGATTTCGGGGGGCGGCGCCTACCTCGTGATGGAATGCCTCGAAGGAATGACCCTGCGGGGACGCCTGACAACGGCCGGACGGCTGGCGGCCGGCGAGGCGGGCCCGCTGCTGCGCGGGATGGCCTCCGCCCTCGAGGCGGCCCACGCGCGCGGAATCGTGCACCGCGACGTGAAACCCGAGAACGTGTTCATCGTGAAGCAGGGATCCGCGCAGATTCCGAAGATTCTCGACTTCGGCATCGCGCGCCTGCTCTCGGACATGCCCGCGACACAGGTGCGGAACCGCACGCGCGCCGGCGAGTTCTTCGGCACACCCGACTACATGGCGCCGGAACAGGCAGCCGGGGAGAAACCCTCTATCGCGTGGGACGTGTGGGCACTCGCCGTCGTGGCGCACGAGATGATCACGGGCTGTCTTCCCGACGAAGAGCC
>JACCXG010000196.1 GCA_013697225.1 Acidobacteriota bacterium | reverse complement strand
CTGCTGCACTGTGTGGCCTGGGACGAGATACGCCGCAAGCGCAAGCGTAGCGGCGGCTGCAAGGGCAGCCCAGTACCCCTTACGCACCCCGATCGAGCTGACTCGCTGCAGCCGCGCAGTGACCTGAGCGCTGAACCCGGGTGAGGCCGACACGCTGAGGGCGCGATCCAGATCATCCTGAATGGCCAGGACGATTCGCCGTTCCTCCTCCAGGAGCGTGCGGCACTCCGAGCAGGTCGCCAGATGCGCCGCGGCGGCCCCGTGCAGCGGCGCCCCGCACGCATGATCGGTCAGCGCGACGCGGAACCGTTCGCAAGACATCTCAGTCTCTCCGCCAGCGTCTTTCTAGCCAAGAACAGCCGGGACTTGACCGTCCCCTGCGGGATCTCGAGCAAGCGAGCGACCTCGGCAACATCGTGTCCTTCGAGAGCCGAGAGGATAATCGTGATCCGGAGCTTCTCGGGTAAGGCGTCGACCGCCTCCCAGAGTCGGGTGGCACGTTCGGTCGCTTCGGCAACCTCCTCGACCGACGCGACCGGCCGGGTCACCGCCGCCTCCTCACGTCTCTGGCGTCTACGTTCCGTCCGCCAGCGGTCAATCGCCAGGCGCCAGGTCGTTCTGACAATCCAGGCGCGAAACTGGTCCGGGGATCGAAGCCCGGCAAATCGCCTGTGGGCGCGGGCGAACGCCTCCTGCGCCACATCTTCCGCGTCCTCCCGCTGGTGGAGGACGCTGAATGCCACCCGCACGGCCAGGTTCGCGTTCTCGCGCACCAGGCGCTCGAACTCCCGCTCCAGGGCGGCATCCAGAGTCACCAGCATTCCGGGGTAAGGGCCGGCAGCTTCATCCATCACGGACATCTAGAAAACGTCACCGGGGGGAATCTGGTTCACTGGCGTCACTCCGCACGTTCCGGAAAGCTGCGCGTCCGGGGGCCCGGCCAACGACGGACCGGCCGTTTAGACCGCCTCGCCCCCTGCAGGGTCGGGCCCCCTGGCCCTGAACCAGCAACTCGACCTGGCAGCGAGTCGGCAGCGGCCCGATCCTGCACCAGGCTGGAGCACAGGAGGGAAGGGGTGTAAGACAGCAGCCGGCCGCTTCGAGCCCGGCGCGACAACGGGAGAACGTCAAGCCTACTGAGCGACTGCAGGTGCATCGAGCGCTGACTTCTCGTACACCAATCCACGATTGTCAGAGAACACCGCGAACCAGCAGGGGTCCTGTGTGTCCTTTATGGCGAACATGTACCCGGAGTGATCAGCGAACAGGTTCAGCTCGAATCCGGCTGGCACGGCTGGGAGAATGCCGAGACTCTCCACGGGATGATACTGCTGCGTCCGCCGGACGAGCGACGCCTGGGCTGTGTTGATAGCCTTTGCGAGGGTCACGGCCTGCGCACGGCGACCTTGGTCTTCCTCGGTAGGAGCCTGGCCGTGACGGCACGTCGGGGCGTACCCGAACTGCTCCATCGGCATTGCTGCGCCTCCGATGGACGTAATGCTGAGGAGTGCAATCCAGACGGCCTTGCGATTCACCATTGTCGTTCCCCTCTTGCTCTGATTCCCAGGGCAGTTCACGGCGCTTCCAACCCAACGGCGAGCTCACCCCGCCGTCGCCGTTCGCGCATGATCGCAAGAACCGCGGATTGTGACAAATGCAGGTGCTCGTTCCCCGGCACCATACGTCGCGAGCTTCCCGATACATGTTCCTCCACGTCCTTGGAGCCGCGAATGTCAAAATGGTCACATCCGCCGCGCTACGGTGAGGCGCGGGTCGGCGCTACCCACCTGAATGGATGATGAAATCACTGGGAAGCGGAAGCCACCGGCGTCACCTGCCTCATCTGTGCTGCGGCGGGGCTGCAGAACTGCGTCCCTGCTGCGGTCAGCTACCTGGCGCAGTGGCCTGAGACGGCGGGCGGTCTGCGAAATGGACGGGAATATGTCGTGTGGGCCGCACAGGAATCTGGCACAGCATCGGTCCCCCGCAGCTCCAGGCAGGATGGCCGTCGCCTTCACAACGGTCGGAAAGTCGTCTACTGGCTGCGCGAGGTCTGCGTACTCCCAACCCCGGCACCGGAGGTATCTGACGAGCCGTGTACCGCGCGGGTCAAAGCCGAAAGCGCCTCTGCGTATTTCCTTTCTGCGGTCTGCAGCTTCTCCTCGTAGGCCGACTTCGAGAGCTTCTG
>JACCXG010000178.1 GCA_013697225.1 Acidobacteriota bacterium | reverse complement strand
TGAGCGCGGCCGTACGCAAGATGTGCGGTTTCCCACTGTTCCCAGGCGTGCAGCAGGCGGCCCAAGGCACCCAGTGCCTCGGGGTCCGTCGGCCGCGCCGCCGCCTCGCGGTGCGCAGCCGAGATCGTCGCTCGGGCAGCGGGCGGAAAGTCCTCGAGAGCAATCGCGGGAAGCGCAGGAGGTGACTGGGCGAAGACCGCGATCGCCGAGACGATGAAGAGAGAGACGGCGATCAGCACGCGGACTGCAGGGCCCATGCGGGACAGCCGGGGAGCGAACATGCCAGATACCGGCGAATGACGCGGACCAGAGGCCTTGACCGCCTCCATTCCGAGTCTTTGCGTCAAGTTTTCGGTCAAAGCAAGCCGCGCGTCAGCGCGGCGTTACCAAACGATGCGTTCTAGCGAGGCAAAGCCTCGCTAGAACGTAAAGCGCAGACCGAGCCGGATCTGCCGCTCGACGTACGACGCGTTGGCGTTGATGGTGCCGCCGCCGCCCGGAATGCCCATGATCTGGCCGAACGTGCCGGATTGGATGTCCGTATTCGGATTCCCGAAGACGGGGTGGTTGAAGATATTGCCCGCCTCGGCGCGGAACTCGAGCCGGCGCTGTCCGCCCACGGGGAACGTGCGGAACACGGACATGTCGAGCGTCCACGCGCCGGGCCCGCGGAACTGATTGCGCCCGACGTTGCCGATCGTCACGCCCTGCGGCTGCGAGAACTGCGTGGTGTCGAACCACTTCCCGGCTAGCCCGATATTGCCGAGCACCCTCAGGTCGCCTCCCTCGAAGTTGGCAGTCTGCGGGATGCCTGGCGTGTTGAGCGACGTGCCGCTCGCGGTCACATGGAACGGCGTGCCGCTGAAGGCGCCGAAGACGCCGTTCAACTGCCAGTCGCCGAGAATCGCCTTGGCGACGTTGCCGTAGCCGTTCCCCTCGTGCTGCCAAGGCAACTGATATACGAAACCCATCTGGAGGTTGTGCGGCCGATCGAATCCCGCGCGCGACCAGTTCCGATGCATTTCGAGCGGATGCTGATACATCGGGCCCGTGCGGCCGTCGGCATCGGTCCCCTCGTTCATGGACTTGCTGAGCGTGTAGGCGCCCTTCAGCATCAGCCTGTCCTTGAACGGCCGGTTGATCGCGACCTGCAGCGAATCGTACCGCGTCTCCAGAATCGCACCCCATTGGTTGATCGTAAGCTGACGGCCGTGGCTGATGAAGTACGGGCGGCTCGCGGCGCCGCCGCCGTAGGTCGTCGGCAGGTTCACGTCGACCCAAGCGTAGCCGCCAACGCCCTTTGCGCCGACGTAGGCGATGTCTACCGACATGTCCAGTGGGAGCCGGCGCTCGATTGCGACGTTCCACGTGTGAATCTTGCCGCGGTCCACATTGCCCAGCTCGGGCGTCGTCATGCCGACGCTGTTCGGCAGAGGCACGCGCCCGGAGCTCTGATCTGGCCCGAGGACCTGCGGGATTCCTTCCCCGAGCCGGTTGTACCACATGAAGGTCAACGGCTGCGTGAAGGTCGTCGCGAGCGTAATCGGGTACTGCAGGTCACCGCGTATCGGCCGGCCCCAGCCCATGTTGTTGTACGTGACGCCATAGCCCGTTCGGAGGACCGTCTCCTCGTTGAGACGGTAGACCGCGCCGAGACGCGGCGCAAAGTTGTCCTTGCCGGCCGCCAAACCCACGTTCCTCGGATTGCCGCCGCGGCCGCCGAGGACGACCTCGAGCGTATCCAAATCGAGCCGCTCGACGCCGCGGCCATCGGCGCGCGTCATGATCGGGTAGTACTCCCACCGCAGGCCGAGGTCCAGCGTCAGCTTCGGCGTCGGCGTCCAGCGGTCACGGAAGTAGAGCGCGTGCTGCCAGTCGCGGCTCGTCATCAGCTCGTTCTGGACGCTCTTGCCGACCGACGACGTCAGGCCCGTGAGGAACGCCGCATAGGTGTTGAACATGTTCGCCGTTTGACTGCCCGAGAGCGCGGTGGCATTGCCGGCGAAGCTGAACGAGCCGCGAGGATTGCCGCTCTCGGGCTGCCAGTGATCGAGGTACAGGAAGTTGAGGGTGTAGCCGGTCCGCAGATTGTGGCGCCCCACGATCTTGGAGAGGTTCGTCGCCCACGAATAGGAGCGCTCATCACGGAAAATGGGGTTCCAGCCGTCGCGATTGCCGACCGCGCTGAAGCCGGTGTTGAACGCCGGGTACCCTGCATACCGCGCGTCGCCCAGGCCGGCGTCGTTGGTACCGGGAATGCCGAGGACGTCCAGGCCGAAGTTCCCGACGTTGAAGTCCGGTCCGAACACGTCCTGCTTCTGCATCGCGAAGCCGAACGTGGAGTCGAAGAGCATCGTGGGGCTGATCGTCCACGTCTGGCCGTGCGTGAACGAGTACACCTTCGTGAAGCCGCCGTCCGAGTTCGTCTCGGTGTTCGACGGTGTGCCCAGGTAGTTCGACAAGTCGTCGACGACCGCGTTCATGAAGCTGTACTTGAACCACAACTGGTGCGCCGAGGTGCGGTTGAAGTTGACCTTCATATCGTAGTTATCGCGCTTGAACGTCCGGTCTTCCTGCCGCTGGAAGTTGTTGGTCACGCCAGCGAGCCCGGTGCCCTGCACGTTGGGCAGCGGGTAGAGCTGCAGAATCCTCAGCGCAGTCGGATCGATGAGGTTTGCGGGAATGATGTTACCGGCGAACGGCTCACGTCCCGTGCCGGTGGTCGCTGTCGTCGAGAACGGGTTGTAGATGAGCTGCTGCGTCCCTCCCGTATTGGTCGCACGCGAGAGGTCACCGGCCCGCATCGCGGCGTCGGGGACGTTGAAGAACCGGAACTCGCTGTTCGAGCGACGGAAGCCGTCGTAGGACCCGAAGAAGAACACCTTGTCGCGCCGGATGGGGCCACCCAGCGTGCCGCCGAAGATGTTCGATTCGATCGGCAGCTTGTTCGGCTTACCGCTCTTCGCGTTGCAATTGAAGCCGCACGCGGTGAATGCGTACGGCGTAGCGTTGAGCTTGTCGCTGTTGAAGAACTCGAACCCGGAGCCGCGGAAATTGTTGGTGCCGGACTTCGTGATGACCGTGATGGCTGCGCCGCCCGCCATGCCCTGCTCGGCGTCGAAGTTCGCCGTCGAGACGTTCACCGTATCGATTGTCTCGGCCGGCGCCACGTACATGACGTGGTTCGGCAGCCAGATGTTGACGTTCGTTGCGCCGTCGGTGCGGGTGGAATTGTTCGTGTTCGCCTGCCCGTTGATGTTGGTGGTCATCGAGCGCGCCGGCGTATCGGTCTCCGCATTGCCGAAGGACATCGGCATGGCGCCAGGAACGAGATTGACGAGGGCCTGGTAGTTCCGGAACCGGTTGAGCGGCATCTGCGTGATCGCGTCGCTCTTGATCTCCGTGGAAACATCTGCCTTGTCCGTCTGCAGCAGATCGGCCGCGGACGCCACGGTCACGGTCTCGGTCAGCGCGCCGACGTCGAGCCTGACGTCGACACGGGAGATCTGGCCGATGGACACCGGGACGTTGGTCCGGACCGCCTCGCGGAATCCGGTCAACGCCACCGTGACGTCGTAGGGGCCCGGGAGCACGTTGGCCAGGTTGTACGCGCCCTGCTCGTTGGTTGTCGCTTCGCGCGTGAAGTTCGTTTCCTTGTTGACGATCGTCACCGTCGCGCCGGGGATGAGCGCCCCCTGCGCGTCCGTGACCGTGCCGACGATGCTGCCGTATAGGAGCTGAGCGTGGACAGGTGGTGCCGTGGCGGCTGCGGCGACCACCGCGCAGGCAACCAGCAGCCGTGAAACGGTGCGGCGAATAGACTGACTCACAGGCGTCCTCCAGGAAACCAGCAAAAGATCAAAGTTGCACTAACCGCGGTCAATCGCGGCTCCGGGGCCGCGATGTGCCGTTCGTCTTGGTCGAGAGGGCCGGTTGTCAGTGCGCGGGAACCTTGGCCAAGCGGGAAGAGAAACCCGTCAAGGTGAGATCAACCGGCAACAGAAACTAGCACAACCATGTCTCCAGCGCAACGTGCGGACGGGTGAATATTGAGGACCGCCGGACAACCAATCCTTGTGGCTGACGTCGGTCGCCATCGGCTGAAGCCCTGAGTGGGGTAGGCGCCCTCGTGCGGCGGCCGCAGCGCAGCCAGGGCCGACCAGCACCACGTCTTGTCTCGAGCGGCAGCGGCCGAACTCTCGACGACCTCTATCCGTTCATCCTGCGCAACGTGGCGCTCCTTGGCATCAACTCCGTGCGCCCTCCGAAGCCGCTGCGTTTTCTCGCCTGGGAACGGCTGGCGCGTGAGCCGCTCCTCGGCAAGCTCCAGACGATCGCCACGATCGAGCCGCTCTCCGAGATCAAGCCCCTCGCCGAGCGCCTGCTCGGGGGGCAGGTGCGCGGCCGGATCGTGGTGGACGTGAACGCGTAGCATTTCCCTGCCACCCCCGCCGACGTGACCGGCGCAGCGGCAGCCTTGACGCGCGACGGCAGCGCTCTCCGGAGCGGGAGCGCCGCCCGTGCGAAG
>JACCXG010000175.1 GCA_013697225.1 Acidobacteriota bacterium | reverse complement strand
GTCGTGACGCCGGCGCGGAAGGTGAAGCCGTCGGGCGGAATGGCGGAGGTCCCGTTGCTGTAGGCCGCGTTGTCCTCCGTGCCGTAGAACACGTGCGCGTGAATGTCCAGCAGCCCCGGCACGACGTAGAGGCCGCGCGCTTCGGCCACCTGCGCCGCCCGCTCCGGTGCGATGTTCGGCTCCACCGCCGCAATGCGTCCGCCAGCGATCGCAACGTCCATCACCGCGTCGCGCCCGTTCTTCGGGTCGATGACGTGCCCGCCCCGGACGAGCAGGTCGAACTCACGCTGCTGGGCAGACGCGGGAGGAACCCAGGAGAACACGAGAATTAGGGCAACAGCGGCCAAGCGCACAGGGATGTTCGTCAACAGCTTCTCCTCGTGTGTTCTTGCTTCTTGCAAGCCGTTCAGCGTGAGCCTTCGGACGGCGCGTCCCAGTCGCGCCCCGCGAGGCCGTTCAGGTCCCAGACCACCCGGCCCTCGCGGAGCGTCAGCTCGCACTCGAGCCGGCGGTCCCCCTTGAGGCGTGTCAGCCGGTCGTCAAGGAAGCCGAATTCCCCCTTGACGAGCCGGAACACCGCGACATCGGCCACCGCCCCCTCGCTCAGGTGCCCGAGATCGGTCCGTTTGATGATCTGCGCCGAGTTCCAGGTGGCGCGCAGCACGACGTCCGGGAGCGACATCCCGAGATTCAGGAACTTGGACATGAGATTCGTCATGTCCTTCATCCCGCCGGCCATGCTGCTGGTGTGGAGGTCGGTGCCGAGCGAGTCGGGGACGAAGCCCTGCGCCACAGCCGGCACGGCCTGGAAGAACGAGAAGCTGCCGCTGCCGTGCCCCACGTCGAACAGCACGCCGCGCTTCCTGGCCTGAAACAGGTACTCGCGGACTTTCCCGTTGGCGTCGAGCATCGGCACGTCCCGCCGGTACTGGTGCGTGTAGATGTCCCCCGGCCGGAGCCGCTCGAGGACGAGCTCCTCGAACGGGCGATCGGGCCCGAACGTGCCGAAGTCCACCATGACCGGCACGTCGGCCAGCCGCCCGGCCTCGACCGCGCGGTCCACGGCGTCCCATTCGGGGCCCCGGTAATGCGCCGTCTTGATGCCCACGATGACGCCGGGGAACTGCCGGACCCGCTGGGCAGTGAGCCTGGGGTTCATGTCGGCGAGATCCTGCTCGGCGGCCCCGCCCTTCATCCCGTGGCCGACGATGTTGAGGAAGCAGAGGACGCGGGTGGCTGAGCGGTCGATCACCTGCCGCTTGAACTGGGGGAAGTTGCGCCAGCCGGCGCCGCCGGCGTCCACGACCGTGGTCACCCCCGCGCGGAAGGTGAACCCGTCGGGGGGCACGCTGGAGATGCCGTCGCTCAGGTAGGCGTCCGGGTCCGTGCCGTAGAACACGTGACCGTGGAGGTCCACGGCGCCAGGGGTGACGTGCAGGCCGCGCGCGTCGACGATCTGGCGGGCTCCAGCCACCGCGATGTCGCTGGCGACGCGCGCGATCTTCCCCGAGGCAATCGCAACATCCATCACGCCGTCGATGCCGTTCCGCGGGTCGATGACGTGCCCGCCCTTGAGCAGGACCTCGTACTCGGACTGCGCCTCGAGCGGCCGAAGGCCGAGCGCCCCCAGCAGCACAACAGTAATCAGCACGCCCCAGCGCATCAAGTCACGTCTCTCGTGTTCAGCGGCACCTGGCCTCGTCGCCGAGTGGTGATTATCCGTTGCATGGAGTGGATGTCAAGGCGCGGACGACCGCAGGGTGTTCCCTCCGCCGGTGCATTGCATCGCCTCGCCGTGTCTGACACAATCGGCCACCTGTCGGGCATGGAATCCTCGGCTCGCCCGCCTCCCCGGGGACCCTGAACTCATGAGCGCATTCCTTGCCACGGTTCTGTGCTTCGTCGTCTACCTGCTCGGCTACCATCTGTACGCAAGGCGGGTCGCCGCTCGCGTGTTCCGGCTGGATCCGGCGGCCGTCACGCCCGCACACGCCCTGAAGGACGGCGTGGACTATGTGCCCAGCCGGAAGTACGTCCTCTTCGGGCATCACTACGCGTCGATCGCGGGCCTCTCGCCGATGCTCGGCCCCGCCATCGCGGTCATCTGGGGCTGGGTGCCGGCGATGCTGTGGGTCGTGCGATCCTCCTGATTTACGCGTTCTGCGCGTCCGTGCTGCCCGTATGGCTGCTGCTGCAGCCGCGCGACTACCTGAACTCGCTCCTGCTCTATCTCGGCCTGGCGGCCATCTTCGGCGGGTTCATGCTGCTGCAGCCCGAATTCGTCGCCCCCGCGTTCGACCCGGCACCCGATGGCGCGCCGCCAATGTACCCGTTCGTCTTCATCGTGATCGCCTGCGGGGCCATCTCGGGGTTCCACGGGCTGGTGTCGTCGGGCACGACGGCGAAGCAGATCAGCCGCGAGACCGACGCGACGTTCATCGGCTACGGCGGCATGATCGGCGAGAGCCTTCTCGGCCTCGCGGCCGTCCTCGCCTGCACCGCCGGCTTCATCAGCGCGGCCGCCTGGCACGACCACTACGCGAGCTGGAACGTCGCCCAGGGGCTCGGCCAGAGCATGGCGGCGTTCATCAACGGCGCCGGCCTGTTCATCTCGCAGTTCGGCGTGCCGGAGGGTACGGCGCGGGCCTTCGTCGCGCTCGTCGCCGTGTCGTTCGCGCTGACGACCCTCGACTCGGGCACGCGGCTCCTGCGCTACAACATCCAGGAAATCTCAGAAACGCTCGGGGCGCCCGTCATGGGCACCCGCTACGTCTCCTCCGCGGCCGCGGTCTTCTTCATCGGGTTCTTCGCATTCTTCCGGGTCGATGGCCAGTCGGCCGGCCTGATGCTCTGGGTGCTCTTCGGCACGACGAATCAGATCCTCGGCAGCCTCACGCTGCTGGCCGTGACGCTCTACCTCATGAAGCGGCGGGCGAATTACTTCTACACGCTCATCCCAATGGCGTTCATGCTGATTACCACGCTCGTGGCGATGGTGTACAACATCACCGTCTTCTACGAGAGCGGCAGCATCCTGCTGCTCGGGGTGGGGGTGATCCTGCTGCTGCTGGCGGCCTGGCTGGTGGTCGAGGGGATCATCCGCTTCGCACGGATCCGCACGGAGGTGGCGGACGGCACCCCCAGCGCGACGATCTCCTAACGGCGCGCGGGCGGGATGCGTGACAACCAGATCCGGGCCATGCGAGTCGCTCGTGTCGTTCCGTCCGCATGAGCCCTCTGCTACGCTGTTCGCATGCCAGATGACGACAGGCCCCATGCCCGGCCGGCCAAAGGGGACCCGCACCACCTCGGGCGAATGCAATGCCCGAATTGCTGCCGGCTCGCCTTCGTCGTGAGCCACGACATGGGCCTGCTTCACGAGCCGGTGCGAGCTGTGCCTGACGGTGGGCGCGGTTCCCGCACCGGCCGACGAGCCGCAGCCCTGACGGAAGGCGGCTGCCCGGGGCGACGCGGGTCGAGCCTGCACGGTGCCCTGGCGCGCTGGCCTCAGCGCGTGGTCACGGCGGCCTGCACGAGGTTCGAGACCCGGTGAAGCAGCCAGCCGTCCCCGGCGCCCGCGCCCCTGGTCGTCAGGAGCGCACACAGCAGCTGTCGCTCCGGATCGGCCCACGCGACGGTGCCGGTGGCGCCGACATGGCCGAACGTCCTGGCGGACGCGAGGTCGCCGAAATGGTTCCACACCGGCGAATCACGGAGCGCCCAGCCGAGCCCCCACGGGGCCCCGAGCCCGGGATTGCTGTCGCGGGTCATGGCCTCCACCGTCGTGGGTGACAGCAGCCGCGTCGATCCGTAGGCACCGCCATCCAGGAAGGCCTGCAGCAGGATGGCCAGATCGCCGGCCGTGCTGTGCATGCCGCCCCAAGGGTGGCCGATCTCCCGCCAGTAGTGCGTATTGGGCCCCCAGCTTCGCAGGTCCTCCGAGTCCGGACCGGCCTGGTAGATCGCGGTCTGCTCGACACGCAGTCCACCGAGACCCAGCGTGGTACGCGTCATCCCGAGCGGGTCGAAGATCTCCTCCCTGAGAAACTCCCGCAAAGGCCGGCCGGTGACCCGTTCCACGATCTCTCCGGCCAGCAGGGTCCCCATGCTCTGGTAGCCGAACTTCGTGGCCGGCTCGTCCAGCAGCGGCGTCGCGAGCGCGCCGCGCACGAACGCGCTCAGGGGCGCGTGCGCCCGGCGGAGTTCCAGGTTCTGCGGAAGCTGATCCGGCAGGCCTGACACGTGCGAGAGGAGGTGCCTGACCCTGACCTTTTCCTTGTGCTCCCCCTCGAACTCCGGGAGATACTGCTGCACGCGCTCCGAGAGCACGACGCTCCCCCGCTCCACCAGCAGCATCAAGCCGCACACGGTAATCGGTTTCGCGACGGACGCGATGATGTAGCGCGTGTCGGCCTCGGCCGCGGGGGCACCCGGCTGTTCGTTCAGCCGCCCGAATCCACGATGCTGCACCACCCGGCCCTGCCGGGCCACGCATACCGAGGCGGCCGTGACCCGCCCGCTAGCGGTCTCGGCTTCGAGGCAGGCGGCGACTCGGTCGAGCCGGGACTGCGACATCCCGACGGCATCCGGGCTCGTGGCCGCGAGCGGTGCCCCCTGCGCCCGGGCCGGCGACGCATCGGGCGTACACATCACGGCTGCTCCGGCGCGAGCGGGGAGCGAGGCGGCAACGCCCAGGCCCGCCAGACCCACCGCTCCGGCGCCGAGCAGCTCCCGGCGCGTGCGTCCCTCCCCGCGCCTCATCGTGAGGCCTTCAGCGGTGACGACATCGAGTACCCTCCGATCACGCGCAGTCTAGGGGTTGCGGGGAGACAAGGCAACATCGCGCCAGCGAGGTGTTCTGGATAGAATGGCTCTCGACGCGTTATCAGCAGACCTCATGCGATTCGCCGCGATGCTCCTGGGTTCGCTCCTCGTCGGCACGGCACCCGGGCAGGTGCATCGGGTCATCAACGAGAGGAACTATCACACCTTCTCGACCGAGCACCCGGTCCTGGCGCGGATCGCACCCGGCGATCGCGTTATCACGAAGACTGTCGATTCAGCGGGGTGGGATGACCAGGGCATCCGGCGGACCGTTCGGCACGGCAACCCCCTCACCGGCCCGTTCTACATCGAAGGGGCGGAGCATGGTGACGCGCTCGTGGTGCACATCGACACGCTGCGGCTCAACCGCACCTGGGGCTATACGGCCTACCGCATCGGCCCGTCGGCGCTGACACCGGAGTACGTCGAACACGAGCTCTACCCGAACCACTACAAGCCGGACGTGGTGCTCGGAGGGCCCGCGAACCTTCTGAAGGGCCGCGCCGATCTGCTCCCCTGGGTCATCGACCTGGAACGCCAGACGGTGCGCCTGCGCGAGCCGATCAGCCAGGCCGCCCGAATGGAGTTCCCCGCGCGGCCGATGCTCGGCTGCATCGGCGTCCCCCCGCTCGGCGAGCCCCCGACCTCCGGGCCGGCAGGCGCCTACGGCGGCAACATGGACTACTGGGAGGTCCGCGAAGGCGCGACCGTGTACCTTCCGGTCTTCCATCGCGGCGGCTACCTGTTGGTGGGCGACGGTCACGCGCTCCAGGGACATGCGGAAGTCGTGGGCTCCGGCGTAGAGACGTCGATGGACCTGGCGTTCACCGTCGGCCTGATCAAGCAGGCTCGGCTGACGGGTGTGCGGCTGGAGAACCGCGAGTACCTGATCAGCGTGGGCAGTGCGCAGGGTGAACCCCTCAACCAGGCCGTCCGGCTCGCGACGACCGACATGGTGCGATGGCTGCAGCAGGAGCATCGGCTGGAACCCTGGGCCGCGCACCAAGTCATCGGCGTGCAGGCGGTATACGACATCGCGACGATGGCGGGCACGGTGGCGCTGAAGATTCCCAAGACCGCGCTGCAGCCGGACTAGCGTGCGCCTGAGCCCGACCGCTCGCGACGCTCAGCGCGCCGGGAACGTGCTGCGTGCCCCTGACAAACAGCTCCTTCTCCAGCGCGACCGGATCCCGGCGGCGATCGTCCGCACGCGTGCGCGACGAACACGCGGTCGCCCGTGCGCCCGAAAGCGTGCACCGCGACGACACGATCTCCGGTCTTGAACCCTTTGAGGTCCCCAAGCAGCGTAAGTCGGGTGCGTCCGGCGCACCCGGCGCGGCGGCGCAGCCCGCAAGCGCGACGTCGAAGGGACCCGCGTCGAGATCTCCTTCTGCATGCAGGGGAATCACGTTGCAGATCAAGCGGATCGACCGGAGGTCCTGACCGGGAGCTGGCGTCTGGCGGAAAAGGATTTGGTGCCGGCTTCAGGCTTGGAACACGACCCGGGCAGCAGGTGTTCCAATGTATGCTTCCGCCGTTGAGCAACCCCATACAACCTGCGGTACCGGGCCCGGCATCGGCGTTCGGCGCGGCCGCGAGGCCTGTTTCGCCCCTCGATGAAGGCGGCTTCGCCTGGAGGGGGACTCGACGAGGAGCGTCGTGATGAAGGTCACCGTTGGAGTGCTGGCCTGTGTGCTGTTCGTCCACCCCTTCGCCGCTCAGGAGCGGGCGCCGCAGAACGACTCCATCCGCAAGGCGGCCCTGAAGGCGGACCTGTATTTCCTGGCGCACGATCTCATGGAGGGTCGGCTGGTCGGCACCAAGGGCTACGCGCTCGCCGCAGCGTTCGTGAAGTCGCGGTTCGAGCGGCTGGGGCTGCTGCCGCCCGATCCTGAGGGCTCGTACTTCCACTCGTTCAATCTCGCCGTCGCCACTCTCGGTGACGGCAACAGGCTGGAGGTCACGGACGGCACCGGGCTGTCCATGCGGCGCGTTTCGGGACAGGACTTCTACCCGCACCGGTTTGGATCGAGCGGCCATGCGCAGGGTGAGGTGGTGTTTGCCGGCTTCGGGATTACGGCACCGGCTCTGTCCTACGACGACTACCGCGGCGCCGACGTGAGTGGACGATTCGTGCTCGTGCTCGATCACGAGCCGCGCGAGACCGATCCCGCAAGCCCCTTCGAGGGTGTGGTGACTGCGGAGGCGGCGGTGCCGTTCCGGAAGGCGCTGGCCGCGCAGGAGGCGGGCGCCATCGGCATCCTGTTCGTCACCGATCTCCACAATCATCCTGGCGAGCTGGATTTCCCCGCCGAGGCGCGCGCGTACTGGCCCGCGGCGCCGCCCAGGATCGACCGATTCTTTCTCGCCAGCTATCTCGATCGCATCCGGATCCCGGCTGCGCAGATTTCCCCGGCGCTCGCCGTCGCGCTGATCAGAGGCACTGGCCGCAGCCTCGACGAGCTGTCCCGATCCGCCGAGACGGCGCAGGGCATCACGCCCATCCGCCTGCCGAACGTCCAGGTGGCCCTGACGCAGCAGGTGATCCGGAACGTCATTCCCGATCGTAGCGTGGTGGGGCTGCTCGAGGGCTCCGATCCTCAGCTCAAGGAGGAGGTCGTGATCATCGCGGCGCATCACGATCACGAGGGAACCGACGGCACTCAGGTCTTCAACGGCGCGGACGACAACGCGTCCGGCACGGTGGCCGTCATCGGGATCGCAGAGGCGTACGCGCTGGCCGCGCAGGCGGGCAGGAGGCCGCGACGATCCATCCTGTTCGCGGTGTTCGGCTCCGAGGAGCGGGGACCGCTGCTCGGCTCGTGGGCGTACACCGAGCGCCCCCTGTGGCCGCTCGACAGGACCCTTGCCGTGCTGAACATGGACATGATCGGCCGCCACATGGAGGTGCCCGCCGGCGGCGGGCGCCGGTTTCGCGGTCTGCCGCCCCAGAGCGCCCAGTCCAACAGCAACAGCGTCAACCTGATCGGCCACTCACGGAGCCCCGCGCTCCGGGAGGCGGTAGAGCGGGCGAACTCCGCTTTCCGCCTGACCCTGAAGACGGATCTCGACAACAACGTGTCGAACCTGTTGCGGCGGAGCGATCAGTGGCCCTTCATCCAGCGGGGCGTGCCGGCGATCTGGTTTCACACCGGCCTACACCCCGACTACCACACTCCGGACGACCGGCCGGAGAAGATCGAATACGAGAAGATGGAGCGGATCGTCCGGCTGGTGCACCAGGTGAGCTGGGACCTGGCACAGGGCACGTCGGGCGCCACGTCCACCGGAGGTCCTCGAGCGGCACGATGACCCGCGGAAGGCACACCGGCCTGGACGCGAAATTGCGCCAGTTGATGGGGCATCTGGCCGGCGTCAGGAGCGACGGCAAACAGGACAAGTCCAGCACGCACCTGATGGGGTTGCCATTTGTAGGGCAGAGGGCGACCGCGGTTGCGTCGGCTTTGCACAGGCACAGGTCGAGGAGATGACGCTGTTGACGGCGGTTCGGCAGCTCCAGCCGTACGACTCGTATTCTAAGGGGGCGCCTTGAGATAACTGATGAGATCTGCCAGGTCCTGCGCCGACATCACCCGCTCGAGCTCGTTTGGCATCAGCGACCCCGTCGCCGCGGACATCGACACAATCTGGCTTCGCAGGATCACGTGCGGCCCCGACGAGGCGTCGCGAA
>JACCXG010000148.1 GCA_013697225.1 Acidobacteriota bacterium | reverse complement strand
GGCAGGGTCACAAGCCGGAATCGTCCGCTCCCCCGGATTTGCGGCTATCCGCGGCGGCTGCTCAGCTCGTCGTCCATGTACTGCCGGATCACGGACTCGAAGGTGTCATCCGCGCGAAACCCGAGTGATTGGGCGTGAGTCGTCTCGATGGCCCCCGGCCATGTCGCGACCATCCGGGCCACGCGTTCGTCCCGGGCCCAGCGGATCCGCTCTGCGACATCGGGTCCGGCCACGCGCTCGAGCGAAGCCACCATCTCGCCGACGCTGACGGACAGGCCGGGAAGGGCAACGGTCCTGTCCGTACCGAGCGCCGCCGCGTCGAGCTCGTGGGCGTGGATGAGACAGTCGATGACGCGTGCCGGGGAGAGGAGCCACATTCGTGCGTCTGCATCCACGGGGCAGATGGCGGGCTCACCGTTGAGCGGTTCACGGATGATTCCGCTGGCGAAGGAGGACAACGCGGCATTCGGCCGTCCCGGACGGACGCTGATCGTCGGCAACCGCAGCGAGCGGCCGTCGATGAAGCCGCGGCGGGAATAGTCGTTGACCAGCAGCTCGCCGATGGCCTTCTGTGTGCCGTAGGAGGACTGAGGATTCACCGCCGTCCCCTCCGGCACCACCTCGGGCAGCGCCCCGCCGAAGACCGCCACGGAGCTCGAGAAGACGACCCGCGGGACATGCCTGCGGGTGCGACAGATCTCGAGCAGGGCTCGCGTGGCGTCCAGATTGACCCGCATGCCGAGAGCGAAATCCGCCTCCGCCATGCCGCTCACGATGGCCGCGAGATGGAAGACGGAGGTGGTCTCCCCGTCGATGACTCCGTTCAGAAACGCGCTGTCCGCGATGTCGCCCGTGACTTCCCGCACGCGGGGGTCCCGGAGGGCGGGAGCCGGGGTGACGTCCACCAGCGTCAGCTGATCGATTTTCTGTCCTGGACCCGCAAGGCCGGTGAGCGTCCCGCGCTCGAGGAGTGCACGGGCCAGACGCCGTCCGATGAATCCGGCGCCGCCGGTGATGACGACATTCATGGTGTCCCTGTCCGGGGCCGGCTGTTCCCGATCACAGTGCGTACCCCTTCCGGTACTCGCGCGTCAGGAACGCGTTGGCCCCCTCGTGGTTCGTGACGCGCATGCTGGCGGCGTCGTAGTGCAGCCTCGACTTGGCGCGGAGGGAGACCACGCCGAGCAGCATGATCTCCGTCAGCCGTGCGCCGTATTCGAAGTCGGACGACAGGCGGTCCGTTCCTTTGATCGCGTGGATCCAGTTCATCTCGTGCTCCTCGTGCGGCACGCGCGGGAGCCGCTCTTTCGGAGGGCCGTACGCGTTGTGCCGCGAGGAGGGCAGCAGGCGGGGCATGCCCCCGTCCTGCAGGAGCTTGCCCTTCTTGCCGACGTACAGAATCCCGCCTCCGGGGTTCAGGGTCTGTCCGTCGAGCTCGGGCGGATCGGGCGGCATCAGGCCGCCGTCGTACCACGTCAGCCTGACGGTTCCCTTCGGTGAAGGCAGCTCGTAATGGGTGGTGGTCGCCAGAGGATACGAGGCGCCATTGAACGGGGTCGATTCCGTTTCGACGATCGTCGGCAGCCCGAGCTCCAGGGCCCAGACGGGAAAGTCGATGAGGTGCGCGCCCATGTCCCCGAGGGCCCCCTGGCCCCAGTCCACCCAGCCGCGCCAGTTGAACGGATGGTAGATCGGGTGATACTCGACCTCGGGCGCCACCCCGAGGAACAGGTCCCACGAAAGCCGGTCCGGCACCGGATGCGTGCCGTTCGCACCGGCGATCGCGCCGGCAACCCGGCTCGTCAACCCGCGGTCGTCCCACCCGAGCGGACGATCGCCGGCCGGCAGGGGCGCAGGGCGCGGCACCCCCTGTGGCCAGAAGCCGAACGGCCGGTTGGTCCAGACGTGCACCTCGTTGACGTCCCCGATCGCTCCAGCCTGAAGGTATTCAACGGCACGCCGGTTCGCGTCGGCCGAGTGCCGCTGGTTGCCCTGCTGCGCCGCGACGTTCGTCTCTCTTGCTTTCTTCGCCAGGTGCCGGGCTTCGTGCACCGACCACGTCATGGGCTTCTGCACGTAGACGTGCTTGCCCAGATCCATGGCGTTCGAGGCAATCACAGCGTGCATGTGATCGGGAGTCGCCACGATCACGGCGTCGATGTCCTTTCCCTTCTCCAGCATCTCCCGGTAGTCCTGGAACTTCTGGACCTTGGGAAGCTGGTGCTCGACGAAGCGCTGGAGGTTTGCGCGCGCATCCTGCCGCGGCCAGCGCGCGTTCGCTGCCGCCTGGGCCTTCGACAGGCCGAAGGTCCGGAAGCCGTTCACCATCTCGCCATCCGTCTGCGCAGCACCCTGTGAGGGTTCCCGCGGCGGAGCCGCCGCCTCCTTGGCCATCGCGCCAAGCCGCTCATCGAGCAGCGTCAGGTCGCAGTCGCAGATGGCAACGACGTTCTGGCTCATCACGGCGCGCGTATTGACCGCACCCATGCCATAGAACCCCACTGTCGCCACGTTGACGAGGTCGCTCGGCGCCTGGAAACCGCGGCCGAGCACGTGACGCGGCACGATCAGGAACGCCGCCCCGGCGCCTGCGGCAGTGGTGACGAACGACCGGCGCGTAACGGCCATGATGATCCTCCTCTCGAGCGGGTGCTCAGGCGCGGCCGGCAAACTCCCGGGTCTCTGTATGGACTTTGACCTTCTCCCCCTCTTTGATGAAGAGAGGGACTCGTATTTCAAGGCCCGTGTCGAGCGTGGCCGCCTTCGTGACGCCGCCGCTGGCGGTGTCGCCGCGGACGCCGGGCTCGGTCGAGGCGACGACGAGCTCCACGTGCGGCGGGAATTCAATCGCGATCGGATTGCCGTTGTACTTCTGTATCTGCAGGAGCACGTTGTCGGCGAGCAGGTACCGTCCTTCCCCGACCACAGCGGCGCCGAGCGTCAGCGTGTCGAAGGTCTCCTGGTCCATGAAGTGGTATCCATCCCCATCGGAATAGAGGAAGGTCGCGGGTACCGATACCAGGTCCGGTTCCTTGAACTTGTCGGCAGCCTTGAAAGTCTTGTCGAAGACGGCACCCGTCAGCAGGTTGCGCATCTTGACCCGCACCAGCGTCTGTCCGCCGCGGGCAGTCGGGGTCGAGACATCCACCCCCACGCAGTGGTACGGAGCTCCTTCGTACTCGAAGTACATCTTCCGCTTGATGCCGATGGCTTCGATCAGGCTGGCCATGACGCCTCGTTCATGAAGGCAGTATAGCGAACCTCAGGCGAGGCTCGATCGGGCTGGCGAGGGACGGGATGGAAGGAAGATCCCGTTTCCCGGCGCGTACTGGCCTGACTACGGCTTCATGACGATTTTCATGCAGTCGTCCTGCTTGTCGTTGAAGATCTGATATCCGTCCGGCGCATCGTTCAGGCGCATCCGGTGCGTGATGACGAAGCTCGGATCAATGTCCCCGTTCTGGATCCGCTCGAGCAGCGGGCGCAGATACCGGTGCACGTGCGTCTGGCCCGACTTGATCGTGAGCGAGCGGTTGACGACAGCGCCCATCGGGAACTTGTCGATGAACCCGCTGTACACCCCGATGACCGAAATGACGCCGCCGCTCCGGCACGAGAGGATCGCCTCACGCAGCGCGATCGGGCGATCGTTCTCCAGCATCATGGCCTGTTTCACGCGGTCGTACGCGTACATCGGGCCGGGTGAGTGCCCCTCCAGGCCAACCGCGTCGATGCAGTGATCCGGCCCGCGTCCGCCTGTCATTTCCTTGAGGGTCTCCTGGACGCTGTCCACCTCCTCGTAATTAATCGTCTCGGCCCCCGCGCGCTCGCGCGCCATGCGCAGGCGGTAGGGGAAGCGATCGATGGCAATCACGCGCTCGGCTCCCAGCAGGTATGCGCTCTTGATGGCGAACTGACCCACGGGGCCGCAGCCCCACACGGCAATGATGTCGCCGGGCTGGATCCCGCACAGTTCCGCGCCCATGTAGCCGGTCGGGAAGATGTCGGCCAGCATCACCGCCTGTTCGTCGGAGACGTCCTCCGGCACTTTCAACGGGCCGACGTCAGCGAAGGGCACGCGTGCGTACTCGGCCTGTCCCCCGGCGTATCCCCCCATCATGTGCGAGTAGCCGAAGATTCCGCAGGGGGAGTAGCCGAACATCTTCTCGGCCATCCAGGCGTTCGGGTTCGAGTTCTCACACAGCGAGTACAGGTCGCGTTCGCACTGCGAGCAGTGGCCGCAGGCAATCGGGAACGGCACCACGACTCGATCGCCCGGTGCGAGGTTCTTGACCCCCTTCCCGACCTCGACCACCTCCCCCATGAACTCGTGCCCCAGCACGTCCCCGCTCTTCATGGTCGGTATGAAGCCGTTGTAGAGGTGCAGATCGGAGCCGCAGATGGCAGTCGTGCTGATCTTCACGATGGCATCACGCGGGTTGAAGATCTTCGGATCCGGCACCTGATCGACCTGGATG
>JACCXG010000110.1 GCA_013697225.1 Acidobacteriota bacterium | reverse complement strand
ACAAGGGCCCCGAGTTGCACCGCGGTCAGGTCCTTCAGCCCCCCCAGAAACTTCCCGGTGGGGGTCCGCACCGCAGAGACGATGACGGCTTCACGAAGCATCAGTAGCCTCAGCGATACGGATCTGCGTCACGGCGGCGGGGCCGAGCACATGCTGCATGCGTTCAAGGATCGTCCCGGCGGCGCGCTCGATCTCCCGCCCCCAGCGGAGGTCGCGGGTACGGACCGTGAGAATTCCGTGCTCGAGCTCGACGGAGCTGGAGCGGGCGAGAGCGGGCCCGACGGCGAGTTGCCAGGCGAACGCGGTGCGGTGGGGGGAGTGCGGCTGGCGCTGGACAATCGCCGCGAGCACACCGGAGGCGAAGTTCTGAAGCGGGACCATCACCAGCGATATTATCAAACGGATGCGCCTCATCCTGGCGTCCGCCTCCCCGCGGCGTGCGGAGCTGCTGACCACGGCCGACCTCGAGTTCGAGGTGATCTCCGCAGCCGTCGATGAGACGCCTCGCGCTGAGGAACTGGCCGAAGACTACGTGCTGCGCGTGGCCAGAGACAAGGCGACCGCTGGCGCGGCCCGTGGCGGGTCCGGGCTGCCGGTTCTTGCCGCGGATACGGTCGTGGTTGCTGGCGGCCGTCTGCTCGGACAGCCTTCGGACATCGGCCATGCACGGGAGATGTTGCGGATGCTCTCGGGCACCGTGCACGAGGTGCTCACCGGGGTGGTGCTCCTGGCCGGGTCGCGTGAGCTTGCGGAGGTCGTGCGCACGCGAGTACGATTCGTACCACTCAGCGACGGAGAGATCGACTGGTATATCGCCACGGGTGAACCACAGGGAAAGGCCGGCGCCTACGCAATCCAGGGGCGTGCCTCGAGGTTCGTCGACCACATCGAGGGATCGTGGGCCAATGTCGTCGGACTTCCGGTGGCGACCGTCTACCGGATGCTGAGGCAGTCGGGCGTGGTATCCTGACTTAAACCCGCAGAGGCACAAGAGTTATGACTGCCAAACCCCTCAAGATTGGTGCTACCGTCCTCGTGGTTCTGCTGGCCTTGACCGGCCTGCTCTTCGCGACTCTTCGCGAGGATACCCAGTATTACAAGCACGTCGACGAGGTTATGGCCCAGCCAGCTGCGTGGCACGGCAAGCGTCTTCAGCTGCACGGGCACGTTGCCGACATCGAAAAGAAGCGGAACAGTCTCGAATATCGCTTCAACGTGGGCAGCAACGGACAGGTTGTTCAGGCCCGGTATACCGGGATCGTGCCGGACACCTTCAAGGAAGGGTCCGAGGTGGTCCTGACGGGGACGCTCGGGCCCGACGGGTTCGACGTCGACCGCAACGGCGTCATGGCCAAATGCCCGTCGAAGTACGAGCCGGCTCCCGCCGGTAGCTCGCTGCCGCCTGCCGGCGGCTAGCCTCGCGCCGCAAGGATACACAGCATGCCCGCTCTTGGCACATTCCTGTTGCTCGCCGCGTTCGTGGCGTGCGCCTACGCCATTGCCGCCTCAATTGCCGGTGCCCGCCGCCGCTCACGAAAGCTTGTCGAGAGTGGAATCGGGGCCTTCCATTTGATCACGGCGCTCATGACGGCCGCCTCCGGCGTGATCGTCTACGCGTTTGTCAGCAACGATTACTCAATCAAATACGTCCAGCGTTACTCCGACGCGGCCCTGCCGCTGCCCTACAAGATCGCCTCTTACTGGGGGGGGCTCGACGGGTCGGTCATGTTCTGGGTGTTCCTGCTCGGCGTGTTCGGTTCGATTGCCGTTTACACGAACAGAGAGCGCTACCGGGAGCTCATCCCCTGGGTGGTCGCCGTCATTGCCGCCACCGAGATGTTCTTCCTCCTCCTGATGGTGGTGCACAACAACCCGTTCTCCACCTTCCTGACACCAGCGCCGGCCGACGGACAGGGCCTGAACCCCCTGCTCCAGAACTTCTACATGGCCATCCACCCGCCGTCGCTGTACATCGGGCTGGTGGCGATGACCATTCCGTTTGCCTTCTGCATTGCTGCGCTCATCACCGGACATCTGGACGACGCCTGGCTCCGGGCCGTACGCCGCTGGACGATGGTGGGCTGGCTCTCGCTGTCGTTCGGGCTGACCCTCGGCATGCTGTGGGCATATGAGGAGCTCGGGTGGGGCGGGTACTGGGGCTGGGACCCTGTCGAGAACGCGGGGCTGCTGCCCTGGTTCACCGCGACCGCATTTCTCCATTCGGTGATGGTGCAGGAGCGCCGCGGCATGCTGCGGGTCTGGAACGTCACGCTCGTCATCCTGACGTTCTTCCTGACGATCTTCGCGACGTTCATGACACGGTCCGGCATCGTCCAGTCGGTGCACGCATTCGGAGAGGACCGCGAGCTGGCGAGGCTCTTCACGATCTTCATGGCGGTGATCCTCACGGGCAGCTTCGGCCTCGTGTTTTACCGGCTGCCGCTGCTGCGCTCGCGGAACGGGCTCGACTCGTGGGTCTCGCGCGAAGCGGCGTTCCTTGCCAACAACTGGATCCTGCTGTTTGCCGCCTTCTTCGTGCTCTTTGCCACGATGTTCCCCACATTGAGCGAGGCGGTCATGGGGGAGCGCCTGACCGTCGGTCCTCCCTTCTTCAACAAGTGGATGCTGCCCATCGGGCTGATCCTGCTCGCGCTCACGGGGGTCGGCCCGTTGCTCGCCTGGCGGAAATCCACGGTGGTCAATCTCATCGACCAGTTCCTGGGGCCGGTCGTGTTCGCGCTGCTCGTTGCCGGTGCACTCGTGGCGTTTGGCGTCCGGGTCTGGAGCTCGGGGATCTGCTTTGCGCTCTGTGCCTTCGTGTTCGGGACCATTGCGCAGGAGTTCATCCGCGGGGGGGAGGTGCGGCGGGCGGCCACGGGCTCAGACCGGCTCACCGCGATGATCGGACTGGTTGGCCGATCCAAACGCCGGTACGGCGGCTATATCGTCCACGTCGGCATTGCGGTGATGTTCCTGGGATTTGCCGGCGAAGGGTTCAAGCAGGAAGGCCAGGCGGTGCTCCGGCCGGGTGAGGAGCTGACCGTCGGACACTTCACCGTGCGCCACGACGCCCTGCGGGTCACGAGCGATGCACAGAAGCAGATGATCACCGGCCACATCAGCGTGCTCGAGGACGGCAAGCTCCTCGGAACGATGCAGCCGGCCAAGTGGTTCTTCGCCAAGCGTGAACAGGAGCCGACGACGGAAGTTGCCATCCGCAGAGGCTTTGCGGAGGACCTTTACATCGTGCTCGCCGGCTATGACGCCGCTGAGGGGAGCGCGACGTATGCGGTCACGCTGAACCCGCTGGTGAACTGGATCTGGTTCGGCTTTGCCATTCTGGCTGCGGGAACGTTGCTGGCGATGGTGCCGGAGCGCACGTTCGCCTTCGCTACCGCGAAGGTGCCGGCCAACGCCGCCACGGCGGCGATGGTGCTGGTGCTGCTGCTGATTCCGGCAGGTGCCCGCGCGCAGGCCCCGTCGGCCGACGAGAAGGCGCGTCTCTACAAAGAACTGCAGGGGGAGTTGATGTGCACCTGCAGTTGCCGGCGGCCGCTGAATGACTGTCCCATGGAGCCGAACTGCCACGGCCTCGATACCCAGCGCGCCAAACTGAACAAGTTCATCGATGCGGGGATGAACCGCGATCAGGTGCTCGCGGCGTTCGTGGCGGATCATGGAAGCCAGGAAGTCCTCATGCGGCCGATCGACACCGGCTTCAACCGGCTGGCTTGGCTGTTCCCCTATGTGGTTGGGTTCTCCGGTGCCCTGATGGCGCTCTTCGTGGCCAGGCGCTTGTCGCGGCGCGAGGCGGACGCGGAGCCTCCGGGTCCGCGGGCCGGGGATTCCGAGCTGGATTCGCGACTGGATCATGAGCTCCGCGACCTCGATTGAACACGACCTGAACGTGAGGGCTGACGGTGCGCCCGGAGGGGACGCCGGATCTCCGCGTCCCGCGCCGGCGCGGGACGCGCTGCAGCCCTGGCACTTCTTCGTCCTCGTGTCACTGCTGACCGCCACGGTCGCCGTGATCATGGCGCGCAACTCCAGGCCGGAGCACCTCGTCCTGATCAGCCTCACGATCGGCGCCGCGGGGTTCGCCGCCGGTGCCCTGTACCGTACGCTTGTGCCGCTCGTCGGCAAGGACTCCTTTACCGCCGAGACACCCGTCGACCCTGGGCGCCGGGCCGAACTCGAGCGCGAGAAGCTCCTGATCCTCAGGGCCATCAAGGAGCTCGAGTTCGACCGTGCGATGGGGAAAGTGTCGGGGCGCGACTTCGACGAGATGAGCGGCCGGCTGCGGGCCCGCGCGCTGGTCATCATGCGCGGACTGGACGCTGGCGGGGCGGCGTACCGCGAGCTCATCGAGCGTGAACTGACCGCACGGCTGCGCCGCACCGGTGCAGCCCGCACCTCGCCAGGACCGCAACCTGCGGCGCGACGCGCGGGTGCGGCCGCGCCCGTTGCGTGTCTCTGCGGGACACGCAATGACCCCGACGCCGCCTTCTGCAAGCGATGTGGAACGAAGCTCGAACCCGCAACCCGCTCATGACATCCCTCGTGTCCGGACCCTTCAGAGTCTCCGTCTGTGTCCTCGTGCTCGCCTTCTGGGTATGGAGCCCGGGCGTCCTCACGCAGGAGATGCCGGACCTGAGCCAGATGTCGGGTGTGCCGCTGCCGGTGGGGGACGTGCAGCCCGGAACCGTGACCGTGCGTGTGATTCGCGGCTCATTCGCGAACCCCGTCGTGAGCCAGACGGTCGAGATGACCGGCGGGGCGGCTTCGCTGCGCGCGACAACGAACGAGGCAGGCCGAGCGGAGTTCACCGGGCTGGCCGCAGGGTTGCGGCTGAAGGCCACGGCAACGGTTGGAGGCGAGCGCCTCGAATCACAGGAGTTCACCGTGCCGCCGACCGGCGGGATCCGGCTGATGCTTGTCGCGGGGGAGCCAGGCACATCCTCCGGCACTGGCGCTGGCGCCGGGACAGCCGCCGCGACCGCCGCTCCGGGCGGAGTCGTGCTCGGCGACGAGTCGCGGTTCGTCTTCGAGATGGGGGAGGACGGGCTGTCGGTGTTCTACGTTCTCCAGATTCTCAACCGCTCGTCCTCCCCTGTGCAGCCCGAAGCGCCGATCGTCTTCAGTCTGCCGGCCGAAGCCCGCAGCGCGCGAGTGCTGGAGGGCTCTTCACCGCAGGCCACCGTGGGCGCAGGACGTCTCGAGATAGCGGGGCCCTTTTCCCCGGGTGCAACCATCGTGCAGCTCGGCTACACGCTGCCGCTCTCAGGATCGGATCTGGTCGTCGAGCAGCCCCTTCCGTTGCCGCTGGCGCACATGGCGGTTGTAGCCCAGAAAATCGGGGACCTCGAGCTCTCATCACCGCAGATGACCGAGCAGCGCACGATGCCGGCCCAGGGGAACCTGTACATCGCCGGGCGCGGATCTGCAGTGGCGGCGGGGGAAGTGCTGCGGTTTCAGTTCAGCAAGGTTCCGCACCATCCGACGTGGCCTCGTAATCTGGTTATCGGCCTTGCACTAGTGATCCTGGTCGGCGGGGCGTGGTCCTCGGTCGGCTCGGCCACCGCGCGGGCAGCGCGGGTCGCCGAACGGCGGCAGCTCGAGGTGCGCCGGGATGCACTGTTCGAGGAGCTGACCGCGCTCGAGCTGCGGAACCGCGACGGCGCCGTCGATCCCGCTCTGTATGCCGGGCGCCGGCGGGAGCTCGTCTCGGCGCTCGAAGGGATCTACATGGCGCTGGACGACGACCCGGCAGTCGAACGCACAACCTAGCCGTTGGGACCTCCCTTCGACTCGCTCACCTTCGCGGACGTGACCCGCTCGTTCGGGCGTCGCAGGGCGCTGCACCGCGTATCGTTCACCTGCCATGCCGGCGAGATCGTCGCTCTGCTGGGCCCGAACGGCGCCGGGAAGTCGACGCTGCTCTCCATTGCCGCAACGCTCATGACGCCCACGTCTGGCGAGGTGCGGTATGGACAGCACACCGCGGCGGGAGGCGGGGCCGCACTCCGTGCCCGGATAGGGCTGCTCGCTCACGACCTGTACCTCTACCCGGAGCTCTCCGCTGCCGAGAATCTCACGTTCTTCGCACGCCTTCAGGGGGTCCGGGACCCCGCCCGGGCGGTGGACGAGGCGCTCGTCCGGGCAGGCCTGAGCGACCGGCGGAACGACGCCGTGGCGGGTTTCTCGCGCGGCATGCGACAGCGTCTCGCCACCGAACGGGCGCTGCTCCACGGTCCCCAGCTCGTGCTGCTCGACGAGCCGTTCACCGGTCTGGACGATTCCTCCACTTCCGCACTGAAGTCCCGTTTGCAGACACTCCGGGCCGCAGGCCGCATTGTCCTGCTGACCACGCACGATCTGGAAGCTATCGAGGGGGTGATCGACCGCGCCGTCGTGCTCTCGGCCGGCCGGCTGCTGATCCTGCCCGAGGGGACGGCGGGGCTGCGCGAGCGCTACCGAAGGGCCTCGGCTGTGTGATGCGGTTCCTTCACACCGTCCTCCTCGTCCTGGAGAAGGATCTCCGTATCGAAGTTCGGAGCATGGAAATCTTCTACACGACCGTGTTCTTCGCTGTCGCGTGCGTGCTGGTGTTCTCGTTCGGCTTCGTCAGGGAAGGAGAGCCGATCGAGGGAGCGGCGGCCGGGATCCTGTGGATCGCCATTGCGTTCTCTGGAACGCTGGCGCTCGGCCGCACGTTCGAGCGGGAGCGTCATGGCGATACGCTCCGGGCGCTCATGATGGCGCCTGTGGACCGCCCGGCGTTGTACGTGGCGAAGCTGCTCGGGGTGCTCGTGCTGCTCGCCGCCGTCGAGGCGGTCGTCGTCCCCCTGATAGCGCTGATGTTCCAGGCGCCGCTGTTCGCCGAGCCGCTGATGCTCGGGGGGCTGCTGTTCGCAGGGACGGTCGGCTTCGCGGCGGTCGGGACACTCTTTGCAGCGATGCTCGTGCGGGCACGAAGCCGCGACGTGCTGCTTCCCGTGCTGCTCTACCCGATC
>JACCXG010000097.1 GCA_013697225.1 Acidobacteriota bacterium | reverse complement strand
ACACGAAGCGGTCGCGCAGGGTCCGCAGACGCGCGAACCACGGGCGCGTCTCTTCCTGGTTTTCGTTCCAGGGGGGCAGCAGCATCAGCCCTCTCAACCGGACGGCCGTGGCCTCGAGGGCGCTCCGAGCGATCGCCTCGACCTGCCCCTCGGGAGCCCCGTGCTTCGTGGCCTCCCCTGCGAAGTCCGCCTGAATGAGGACGTCGGGAGCGGTGCCCTGGGCGGCCGCGGCGGCATCGAGCCGTTTGAGCAGGTCGAGGGAGTCGACGGTGTGGATCGTGCTGAAAATCCCTGCCGCCTTGCGCGCCTTATTCGACTGGAGGTGGCCGATCAAGTGCCAGCGGACGGGCAGGTCGGTTATTGCCGACGTTTTCCCCTCTGTTTCCTGGACCTTGTTCTCTCCAAAATCCCGCTGGCCGGCGTCCCACGCCGCGCGCACGTGCCCGGGGCTGAACGTCTTGGAAACGGCAATGAGCGTGACTGTTGAAGGGTCACGCCCCACACGCTGCGCCGCAGCATGGATGCGGGAGCGAACGAGCGCGAGGTTCTCCGCGATCGTGTGGTGGGAGGTCAGCACGTCTGGTCGTCACGGCCCGGCGCGGGGCACCGGACCGTGAAAAGCTGAAGGCTACTTCTTGATCTGAGAGAGGATCCCTTTGGCCTGCTCGGCGTACTGGCCCGTCGGCGCCAGCTTGAGATAGCTCTCGAAGGAGGCGGCGGCATCGGGCATGTTCCCCTCGTTGAGGTTTGCCATGCCAAGCCAGTAGTGGGCATCGGCCAGGTTCGGGTCGAGCTTGACCGCCTCTTCGAACGACTTCTTCGCATCGGCGATACGGCTGGCGTTCCAGGCAATCACCCCCTGGTTGAAGACCGATGACGCGGAGCCTGCTCCGCCGGCAGCACCGCCGCCGAGCTTCTGGGCCTGCGCGCTGGCCTCGGCCGCCTGATCGAACTTCTTCTGCGCGTTGTAGATGGTGGCCAGCCCGTTGAATGCCTCGGCGGAGTTCGGCGCTACCTCTATCGCGCGCTTGTACGCCGCTTCGGCCGCGTCGTACTCCTTCTTCTGAAGGTGCACGGCAGCGATGTTCGTGAGGCACTCCACGCACTTCGGCGCCTCGACGAGCACCTCGTTGAACTTGGCAATTGCCTCGTCGTGCCTGCCGGCGTTCGCCGCATCCACGCCCGCGGCGAAGTTGGTCTTGATGCCGGCTACCCGCTCATCCGCCTTCTTCCGCTCCTCTGCGGATTCTCCGCCCCCTGCGCCGGGGGCCAGCGTGAAGTTGATTTCCGCCGAATCCAGGGAGATCCGCTGTTCGCGCACGTCGCTCAGGCCGTCCTTCTCGGCGGTGATCCGGTAGGGACCCGGCTGGATCCCGATCTGAACGAACTGGCCGCGGCGATCCGTCTTGACCTGGAACTTCCGCCCGCCGCCTTCCATCGACTCGATCCGGACGACGGCTCCCTCGACCGGCTGCTTCTTTGCGTCGCGGACCACGCCTTTGACCCCGCCCGTCTGCGCCTCGGCAGGTGTGGCCATGAGGGCCATGACGAGCAGCGATGTCGATATCACGAGGGATCGGCCAAATCGTACGCCCAGCATTCGAACCTCCGTACTTGCGCGATCGCGGCTCCGCGCCGCGACTCATCAGTCCGCAATGGCCAAGTGTACACGAACTTGCAGCGAAGCCCGGGCGCCCCTCGAGCGGCAGTTGTGAGGCTCGACTGCGGCCGAGCTCTTCTATGTCGTCATGGCTCCGCCTGCTGAAAAAATCGCTCGATGTCCTCTAGACTGTGCGTGACACGGGCCGGCGGCAGGGAGGCCAGGAAGCGCCGCCCGTATCCCATGCTGCGCAGCCGGGGATCGAGGACGGCGAGCACGCCTCGATCCAGCCGATGGCGCAGCAAGCGGCCGAGCCCCTGCTTCAAGGCGAGCACGGCAAGCGGGACCTGGTACTCCCCGAAGGCCGACCCCCCGCGCGCGGCAATGGCCTCGATCCGCGCCGCCACAATCGGGTCGCCGGGAGAGGCGAATGGCAGCTTGTCGATGATGACGCAGCTGAGGGCGTCACCCGCGACGTCAACGCCTTGCCAGAAGCTCGAGGTGGCGAACAGCACCGCGTTAGGGGTGGCCTTGAATTCCGTCAGCAGCGCCGTTCGCGGGGCGGTGCCCTGCACCAGGATGGGGTAGTCCAGCTCCCGCTCGGCAAAAGCCCGGACCTCCCGCAGGTTCGAATAGCTCGTGAAGAGCACGAAGGCACGCCCTTCGGTGCGCTTCAGGATCTCCACGATCTCGCCGGCGGCAGCAGTCGCAAACTGCGGTGACCGGGGATCCGGCATCCGGCGCGGGAGGTAGAGAATCGCCTGCCGTGCGTAGTCGAATTCGGAATCGAGGCGGAGCTCGACCGCATCGCGAACGCCCAGACGGCCCCGCAGATACTGGAACGACCCGTCGGTTGTGAGCGTGGCCGAGGTCAGCACCACTGTCTTCATCCGTTCGAGCAGGACCTCCCGGATGATCTCGGAGACGTCCACCGGGGACGCCCGGAGGTACACGCCGCGCCCGCGCACCTCGAGGAAATAGACGAAGGCGGGGTCGTCGGCTCGCAGGAGGAACCGGATGTCTTCCCTGACGTCGTGCGCCCGGCGGCCAAGGGCAAGCACTTCCTCAGGCAGATCTCTCGCCAGCGCGATGTCCGCCTCGATCGCCTCGAGTGCTCCTTCGAGCGCGAGCCCTTCCTCCCCGGCCCGTGCCGTGTGGGCCGGGCCGATGCGCACGCGCCCCTCGGCAAACGTGCCGGTACCGGTTCGAAGCGCCTGGACCGCCGCGAAGAATGCCCGGGCGTGATCGCGGAGGCGTCCGACGCCCGTCCCGAGATCGTCGGCCCTCTGCGCATCCGCGACAAGGTTGCGCGCGAGAGCGCGCTCGATGTCGCGCGCGAGATCGTCGAGCCGGTAGCTGGTGACCGCCCTTCCGAAGTACTGCGTCGCAACGTCTTCGAGCTGGTGGGCTTCGTCCACGACGGCGTAGTGGCAGTCGGGGATCACCTCTCCGTACGCGCTCTGCCTGACCGCTGCGTCCGCACACAGGAGGTGGTGGTTCACGATGACCAGATCGGATTCCGCGGCACGCTGGCGCATGCGGGTGACGTAGCAGTCCTGGTGGCGGGGGCACTCGGCGCCGATGCAGTTCTCCGCGCTGGCCGCGATCTCCTTCCAGAAGGGCACGTCTTCGGGCAGATCCTCGAGCTCGGCCCGATCCCCGGACTCGGACTCGCGCGTCCACTCGTCGATCATACGGATGTAGTACGCGTCGTTGCCCATCGCGGCGGCGCCGCTGTCACGCCATGACTCGAAGCGCTGCAGGCAAAGATAGTTGCCGCGTCCCTTCATGCACGTGGCTGTGAAAGGGACGCCGAGCGCCTCCCTGAGCACGGGAAGATCCTTGAAGTAGATCTGCTCCTGCAGGTTCTTCGTCCCGGTGGAGACGAGCACGCGGTGGCGGCTGAGAATTGCGGGAATCAGGTACGCGAGGGTCTTCCCGGTGCCGGTCCCGGCTTCGGCCAGGAGCACGCCGCCGTCGGCCAGCGCCGCAGAGACGGCAGCGGCCAGTGCGAGCTGTGCGTCGCGCGTCTCGAAGGCCGGGACGGCCCGTGCCAGCGGCCCGTCAGGGGCGAGCGCCTCGGCGACCGCTGCGGAGAGCGCTACGCCGGGTACAGCGGGAACTTCCGGCACAGCACGTCGACTTCCGTTCGCACCATGCGCAGTGCCGCATCGTCTCCCGGCGACGCGAGGGCGCGGGCGATGAGGTCCGCAATCGTGTCCATCTCCGGCTCGCCCATGCCCCGGCTCGTGACCGCCGGCGTGCCGATGCGGATGCCGCTCGCGACCATGGGAGGGTTGGTGTCGAAGGGGATCGCGTTCTTGTTCACGGTGATGCCTGCCGTGCCGAGTGCCGCTTCGGCGACCTTGCCGGTCAGCCCCTTCGAGAATACGTCGACGAGCATCAGGTGATTGTCCGTCCCTCCCGAGACGAGGCGGAAACCTGCCGCCGAGAGGGAGCTTCCCAGCCGCTGCGCGTTGGCGACAATCTGCCGCTGGTAGTCCACGAATCCCGGTTCCATCGCCTCTTTGAGGCAGACCGCCTTGGCCGCGATGATGTGCATGAGCGGCCCCCCCTGGACCCCGGGGAACACGGCGCGATCGAGCTCCCTCGCGTACTGGCTGCGGCAGAGTACCAGGCCGCCGCGCGGCCCGCGAAGCGTCTTGTGGGTGGTAGTCGTGACGAAGTCGGAGTGCGGGACCGGGCTTGGATGGATGTTTGCCGCAACCAGCCCCGCTATGTGCGCCATGTCGGTCACCATTGGCGAGCCGACCTCCCGCGCGATGCTGCCGATCCGCTCGAAGTCGATCACGCGGGAGTAGGCGCTCGCCCCCACGATGATCATCTTGGGGCGGTGCTCCCGGGCGAGCCGTTCCAGCTCCTCGTAGTCGATGCGCTCGTCCTCCTTCCGCACACCGTACGGAAGGATCGTGTAGAACTTTCCTGAAAAATTGAGCGGATGCCCGTGTGTGAGATGGCCGCCGTGCGCCAGGTTCATCCCGAGCACGGTGTCCCCCGGCTTCAGCAGCGTGAGGTACACGGCCATGTTCGCCTGCGCGCCGGAGTGCGGCTGGACGTTCGCATGCTCGGCGCCGAACAGCGTCCTGGCGCGCTCGATGGCCAGCGATTCCGCCACATCGACGAACTCGCATCCGCCGTAGTACCGCTTCCCCGGATAG
>JACCXG010000091.1 GCA_013697225.1 Acidobacteriota bacterium | reverse complement strand
ACCGGCCGCCTGGAAGACGACCCTGTCTACCGGCAGCACATGTCCGACTTCCAGCACTACCATACACGCTACGTGAGCCCGGAGGCGTTCAGGGATGCCCTTCGGGTTAGGATGGATCGACACCGTCCATGAACCGCTACGCGCGTCCCGTCCTGGCGCTGATATTCGTGGCCATGCTCGCCACCCCTGCGGCCGTCCGCCGTTTTGGGGCGGGCGTACCGGCGGAGCTGCACGCGGGAGATCCGCAGTCACGCTACGGCTTCACGCTGTCGCAGTCGGCGGCCCAGGCTGGCATCGACTTCCTGCACGAGGGTCCGACACTCGATCAGAAGCTCGCGCACATCATGCCGCAGGTCGCCTCCATGGGGGCGGCGGTGTCGATCGTCGACGTGGATGCCGACGGTCATCAGGATCTGTACGTCACCAACAGCCGGGAAGGGTCGAAGAACCGGCTGTACCGCAACCGGGGGGATGGCACTTTCGAAGATATCGCCGAACGCCTCGGGATCGCGGATCTGAACCACGCCGAGACAGGTGTCTCGATGGGCTCCGTCTTCGGAGACTTCGACAACGACGGCTTCGAGGATCTGCTGCTGTACCGGTGGGGCCGGCAGGAGCTGTATCGAAACGATGGCGGCAGGCGCTTTGTCCGCGTGACCGGCACCTCGCTGCCGGAGTGGGCCAACATCAACACCGCTGTCTGGCTGGACTTCGATCGCGATGGCCGGCTGGATCTCTTCCTCGGCGGCTACTTCCCGGAGAACGTGAACCTCTGGAAGCTGGCGAACACCCGGATGATGCCGGAGAGCTTTGAGTACGCGCGCAACGGCGGGCGCAAGTACCTGTATCGCAATCTTGGCGGCGGGCGCTTCGAAGAGGTCAGCGCCAGCGTCGGTCTCTCCTCGTCGCGGTGGGCACTGGCAGCGGTGGCTGCCGATCTGCGTGGTACCGGATACCCCGACATCTTCATCGCGAACGACTACGGTGTCTCGGAGCTGTTCGTGAACGAGGGGGGCCGCTTCCGCGAGGTCGGGCGCGAGACAGGCGTCGGGTACGCGCCCAAGAGCGGCATGAACGCCTCGGTCGGCGACGTGCTCAACCAGGGGCGGCTGGCCATTTACGTGTCCAACATCTCCGAAGAGGGGATCCTGATTCAGGGCAACAACCTCTGGGTTCCCGGGCCAACCCGAGGGGGGCTGCCGAAGTACGAGAACCTCGCGCGTGCCATGGGTGTCGATCTCGGCGGGTGGAGCTTCGGGGCGCAGTTTGGTGACCTGAACAACGACGGTTTCCTGGATATCTATCTCGTCAACGGCTTCGTCTCTGCCTCCCGCAACGAGAGCTACTGGTACGACTACTCGAAGGTTGCCGGGGCGCACCAGACGATCATCGGCGACGCGGCGAACTGGCCCGCCATGGGGAACCGGAGCCTTGCCGGTCACCAGCCGAAGAAAGTCTGGGTCAACGACGGCGCCGGGCGGTTTGTCGACGTGGCGCAGATGGTTGGCGCCAGCGACCGCTACGACGGCCGGTCGGTCGCCCTGGCCGATTTCGGCAATCACGGCATGCTCGACGTCGTCGTGGCCAATCAGAAGGGGCCGCTGCTCCTCTATCGCAATCAGGTTGCGCCCGGCCGCCAGTGGGTAGGGTTCGAGCTGGAGGGGGGATGCCGGCCTGAATCCGCCGGCCCCTGCACCAACCGCAGCGCCATCGGTACGCAGGTCGAGGTGTTCTGGAACGGGAAGCGGCAGTTGCAGGAAGTGTCGGGTGGCGCCGGCTTCTGCGCCCAGAACCAGCGCCGGCTGCACTTCGGGCTCGGCGCGGCGGAGACGATCGAGAAGGTCGTCATCCGGTGGCCCTCGGGCAGGACGCAGGAGCTGACCGGCCCCGAGGCCGGCCGCGTGCACCGCGTCCAGGAGGGGCTGTGAGCAACGGAGCGCTTCGGGGATCGTCCCCGGCGCTCGATATGGCGCCCGGGCCGCGCCTGCGGATCGACAAGCGTTACCTTGCGCCGATCCTCGTCACGCTCGTCCTCGTCGTCGGTCAGGTGACGTTCGGGTTTCTCGAGAGCTGGTCGCGCACGGCGCTCGCAATCGCCACCGCGATCCTCGTGGAGATCGTCCTCGGGCGCATCTTCTCGGGCTCGTGGCCGCACCTGGCGAGCGCGTATGTCTCAGGCATCAGCGTGGGCATGCTGGTGCGGTCCCCGGCCTTCTGGCCCTACGCGCTCTGCTCGGCGATCTCGATCACGTCCAAGTACGTGCTCAGGGTGGACGGACGCCACATCTGGAACCCTTCGAACTTCGGCATTGTCGCGATGCTCGTCCTGGCGGCCGATGCTGTGGCCAGCCTGAGCGTGCAGTGGGGCAACACGCTGCTGCCGATGGTGGTGGTGTGGTGCTTCGGGAGCGTGATCATCTACACGCTGGGCCGGTTCCACATCACAGCGACCTACGTCCTCTCGTTCATCGCCCTCGCCCTGCTGCGTGCTGCCGTGACCGGCCATCCGTGGACGAGTGAGATGGCGCCCATCACCGGGCCGATGTACCAGCTGTTCATCTTCTTCATGATCACGGATCCGAAAACAACGGTGCGTCCGGTGTGGGGACAGTGCCTGGTCGCCTTCCTCGTTGCGGCTGTCGAAGCGATCTTCCGGCTCCTGCAGTGGGTCCATGCGCCGTACTACGCACTGTTCCTCGTCGGCCCGACGTCGCTGCTCGTGGAAATGGCGCTGGCCCGGCGCCGCGCGGCCCGCATGCCACAGGTCCAGTCCGC
>JACCXG010000090.1 GCA_013697225.1 Acidobacteriota bacterium | reverse complement strand
CATCCTGTACCCGATGCTCGGGATCTCCGGGCTTTTCGTGCCGCTCGGAATGCTCCCGCCGGCCGTACAGTCAGTTGCGTTGTGCCTGCCTGTCACGTATGCGGTGTCGCTGCTGAAAGGGATTCTGGCGGGGGAACCGTGGCTCGCCCACACCACGGATCTCGTCGCGCTCGCAATCACGTTCGTGGCCTGCACGGCCCTTTCGTCGCGTGTCTTCCGCTGGGAGTAGTGCACGATCTTCCGATGGGTCGAGGCTGAGCCGCAGCTGGAGTCGGGAACACTTCCAATGCCACACGCGTTGCGCACAACGCAACATTGTCACGCGGCCTGGAGGCTTACAGAAAGATGTAGATGACCAGTTGCACCAGCAGGGCGACGGCCGCCCAGGGGCGCAAGTTGTGGCGCTGCCCTGACGTGGCGATGCCTGATACGTCCCGCTGCGGAAGCCGGAGCACCCACAGCAGCAGAACTGCGAGTGTGGAGACGAACAGAATCCGCACCGCGCCCAGGGGCACGCGCAGGAGCATGTCGCGAACGAGATCTCCGAAATAGTGCAGCGGTGTCATCGACGCTCAGGCAGGTCTCTACCGTAGACGAGCCCCCGGATTTTGTCGTCCGCCTCAGGTTCCGTCAGCAGGCTGACGACGATGACGAGCACGAGGGCGACAAGGAAGGCCCAGATCGAAAAATAGAGGAACGGCTCGCCGATTCTGAACAATGGCTGCCACTGCATCGGTCCGTATACAGCCGGCTGGTTCATGGCAAACAGCGTGACCGCGCAGAGGACGCCTCCCACGAAGCCGGTCAACGCCCCCGGTGCTGTCGCACGCCGCCAGAGCACGCCGGTGAGTAAGACAGCCAGGGCAGGACCCTGGAAGAAGGCGAGGAGCGTCTGGAAGATCGCATAGATCCCGCTGCCTTCGAGGCGAGACAGATACAGGGCGAAGAGAATGCCCCAGAGGATCAGCCCGGCGGTCACCGTCCGGCCGATCCGCAGCAGCCGCTCGTCTGATGCGGCAGGGTTCAGGAATCGCTTGTACAGGTCGTTCGTCAGCAGCGTGGCGGCGGAGTTCACGTATGAATCCACGCTCGACATCAGCGCCGCCAGGAACGCGGCAAGGAACAGGCCTCGAACGCCAACCGGCATCATGTGCGCCACGAGCGTCGGCAGCGCCTCATCCCCCTGGGCAAGCCCGGGGTACTTGGCCAGGGCGATCAGCCCCGGCACGGCGATGATGACCGGCAGCAGGTTCTTCAGGAGCGCGCCCCAGATATAGGAGGCCTTGGCGTCGAACTCGGTTCGCGCGCCGAGCGACCGCTGCACGATCGCCTGGTTGCCGATCCAGTAGGCCGGGCCGAGGATCATGCCGAGACCGAAATAGATGCCGGCCCAGGGGAACGGCGTCGGGGTGTCCAGCGGCAGGATCAGATCGGTAGGGTGCGCCGCCGCGGCTGTGCCGCCGCTCGCCTGGACGGCCTCGAGTGCGGCGCGAAGGCCGGACACGCCTCCCAGATCGACGAGCCCGACCACCAGGACCAGCAGACACCCTCCGATGAGGACGATGCACTGGATGACGTCGGTGTAGACGACGGCGGCCAGCCCGCCCGCCAGCGTATAGACGCCCACGAGCGCCGCCATCGTCAGCACGCAGACGACCGGATCCCAGCCGAAGAGCACCTGCATCATCCGGGCGGAGGCGAAGAGCATGATCCCGATGTTGCAGGCCATGAACGCGAACCAGCAGACCGCCAGCGCGGAGCGGACGCGCGCGTCGAAGCGCCGCTCCAGGAACTCGGGGATCGTGTAGACCCCGGCCCGCCAGAAGATGGGCACGAAGAGGAAGGCGGCCACCACCATGGCGGGGATACAGCCGATCCACTCGAAGTTCGCAACCGCCATGCCGTAGGAGTACGCCGCCCCCCCGACGCCGATGATGTCGGTGCCGCCGATGTCGGTCGCCACCAGGGAGAAACCGATGGCCCACCAGGGGAGCGTCCGGCCCGCGAGGAAGAAGTCCTTCCCCGTGCTCATGCGCCGGCCCAGGGTGATGCCAAGCACCAGGGTGCCGACGATGTACACGACGACGATGAGCAGATCGATGTAGGCGAGATTTCCCATGCAGGCGCACGCAAGAACGGCAGTGGCGGCAGTTAATCGGATGCGTGCGGGGTTGTCAACTCTTCGAAAAGGGAGGAGGGGAAAGGGAGGAGGGAAAAGGGAGAAGGGAGAAGCTCGGCTGATAAAATCCCACGGCAGTGTGGACGATCCTGTCCGGCGCTCCTCCCGCCTCTCACGGGCAGCTCCACTCGGGCCTGTTGCTGCTGCGGGTGTTCACGGGGCTGGTGCTCGCGTACGGCACCCAGGACAATGTATTCAGTGCGGAACACATGCTCGAGTTCCGCGACTTCCTGGCGAAGCACGGGTTTCCGGCGCCGCTGCTCTCGGCGTACATCTCGGCCTATGCCCAGTTCATCGGGGGGCTGCTGCTCGCGGCGGGATGGTTCACCCGCCCTGCGGCGGCGGTCATGGTGGTGAACTTCATCGTGGCGCTGGTGATGGTGCACCGCTCGCTGCCGTTCGGGTCGAATATCGCGCCTATGGCCATGTGCGCCACCTCACTGGTGCTGGTCATCACCGGCCCCGGGGCGTTCTCCCTGGACGGCTGGCTGGCGCGTCGGCGCCGCGGCTATCGCGCCCGGCTCTAGCCACTCCCACGTCGGGTCAGCGTCTGTTGACGACGTACACGCCGGCCAGCACCAGTGCGCCGCCGGCAACCTGCGGCGTCGTGACGGGTTCGTGCAGGAACAGCGCGGCCAGAACGGCCGTCAGGGGCAACTGCGCGAGCAGGCCGACAGAGGTAATCGTCGCGGGCAGATGCCCCAGGGCATACACCAGCGTGAAGTAGGCAGCCAGCTGCGCGATCAAGCCCAACCCGACCAGGGCGAGCCACGTCCGCGGGCTGTAGCCGGCGAGCGGCATGTCAAGGGCCACACAAATGGCCAGCAGCGTCCCCACGCTGCCGACGATCGCCAGCGCATTGAACGTGAGCGTGTCCATGTCGGCGCGCACGCGTTCGGCGGCAAGCAGATATCCGGCGAAGAAAATACCCGCCACGAGGGCCAGCACGTCCCCCACCGCATCCCCTGTGACGCTGTGCCCCCAGGCATCGGCGAGAATCATGAGGCCCCCGCCGGACAGCGCCAGCGCGAGACCGCTCCAGAAGGATCGCGGCGGGCGCCTGCGGAAGAGCAGCCATGCCCCGAGGCCGACGAAGACCGGCGTGTTGTTCCCGAGAAACGCGGCGGTTGCCGCCGAGGTGCGGAGGACCGCCGTGTTGTAGAGCGCCAGATCCAGGCCGAAGCAGACGCCCCCCGCGAGCGCGAGAAGTGCCGGCCTCCGTGCCGGGGCCGGACGTTGCCGCAACGCCAGTCGCCAGGGAATGAGGACCAGCGCCGCGATGAACACGCGGTAGAAAGCGGACGCCGGCCCCGGGACGTCGGCCCACCGGATCAGCATCGGCACCCACGCGATGGCGAGGACGGAGAAAGCCAGCGCCCCATAGGCGAGCCACGCGGGGCGCGAGCGTTGAAGCGCCTGCATCCGCGCGCGTGCGGTGCCTGCGGGCGCGGAAA
>JACCXG010000049.1 GCA_013697225.1 Acidobacteriota bacterium | reverse complement strand
GGCTGCTTGTGCGTTCCGACGGGGCAGGGCAGCTCGACGTCCGCATCACGATTAAGACCGACGACGAGGCGCTGATCTACATGCGCTACGAGGGCATCGTCGCCGGCGACGCACTGCCTCGGGTCCTGGGGGGCGAAGCGGTGCCCCCGGCCGACTACTATTTCCGCACGACGCCATATTTCGAGACCAGCTCGGACAAGTATGCCTGGTTGAACAAGATCGTGGCCGTGGGAGTCGGTCAGGTTGATTTGTCGAAAGGGTGGGTCGGTTACAAAGTCTACGAGGTTGGCTGAGCCTTCAACTTCGACGGATCGAGGTTCCGCAGCAGCCTGTCGCTGCTGAGAATCCCATCACGACCATTGCGAGATAGCTTTCGGGAGCGACGGCTCTGCCGGGGGGTAGGGTCGGCCGTGAGGCTCATCGCTCCAGCCCTCGTTCTTCGGTGTCGGAGGCCGCCACGCGAGGCCTTGGGACAGACTACGGGCGAGCAATTCTCAGGCGGGCATGCGTGCTCGCCGATGTGGCACGCCGCTACGCCGCGCGGCGTTCGTAGCGGTGATGCAGACCACCCAGCAGCGGAATGGCCACGATGGCGCGGGCACCACGACAACGTCTGCCGCCATGATCTGTCCGATGTGATTCGCCAGGAACGTCTTCCAGGTCTGGGACGGCGGGCGCCGATGACGGGTCATATACTTCGCCACGGAGGTCTGAGAAACATCGAGGCCCACTTTCAGCAGTTCGCCGTGAATGCGAGGCGCCCCCCAGAGCGGATGGGCCCGCGACATGGTGCGAATCAAATCTCGGACCGCCCCTGGGACGGGTGGCCGACCCGTACGGTGACGGCTCTTCCACGTCCAGAACAATCGGACACCCGCCGGTGCCACGCGACCACGGTCGCCGGCTCCACCAGGACCAGCGCCCGTCGCCAGTCCGTCCATACCCTGGAGAGCCACACCCATAGCCACCGGTCTGGCCGGGACAGTCGCACCCGCCGAGGCCGCGTCCGCTGCAGCACGTGCGCTGATGACGCAACGCCAGGCGCTTCAGCTCCAGTCTCGCGCGCGACCACGCAACGTCCCGCAGGGCAAGGAGGATGACGCGGAGCATGATGACCATCGCCGACGATCGTATCGACGGCGAGCCGCATCTTCAACCGCGTGAAGAAGTTCGGCGTTCTTGGCAGCCACAGGTGAGCCGCGAGGGCATCCAACCATCAACACGCAGATTAAGAGTCCCCTTTTCAGCCCTGAGGCTGCGGGTGAGGGCGCGAAGCTCACGGCCGCTCGCGAGCATGTCACCCGCGTGATCTATTCCGAAGGACGTTAGGGCTGAAGTGTGACATGGAGCTGCCAGGCGTTCGCCAGGGCGGCGCCGCTGGCAGTGTTGTCGAACATGCACCATACGTCGCACGACGATGGCAGCGTGCGAATCCTGCTGGCCAGCACCGCGATGTAATCGTCCGTGTAGGGGGACCAGTACTTTCGCGGAGCGCCATGCAGGCGGAAGTAGACGAGACCATCGAACGCGCCGGGTCGATCCGCTCCGGGTGTCGGCGGCGGATCGGCCGCCACGCGCGCAACGCGGAACCGCCATAGCAGGGTCTCAGCGGATGCCGTGAACCAGTCCGGATGCCTCGGCTCGCACACCACGTCGCCGGCATATCGCTCGCGAAGCAGGTCGAAGAACCGACCGGCTACGCGCCGGTCAAACGGCAGCGACGGCGGCAGCTGCACCAGGATTGGTCCCCTCTTGTCACCGAGCCCGGCGCTCTCCTCGAGGAATCGATCCAGGAGGGGACGGGCGCGCCGCAGTTTCTGCACGTGAGTGATCGCGCGCGGCAGCTTCACCGCGAAGCGAAACTCGGGCGGTGTCGATGCGGCCCAGCGCTCATAGACCGCTTGCGCGTGCGCGCGGTGGAACGACGAGTTGATCTCGGCGCCCTCCAGGATCCGCGCATACCGCTGAAGGTGTGTGCCGTCCCCGGCGAAGTGGAGTGCCGACGCGCGCGGAATCGACCACCCTGCGGTGCCGACGACGATGCGTCCTGTGCTGCTCGCGTTATTGAGGTCCACCTTCGGCATCGCGCTCTCCCACAGTTAGGATACAAATCCATGTCCGTCCGTTGAGGATGGAACGACGATAGTTCCATTCGAAGCGCGAACTGAAGCGGTGCTAAGACTGTGCGGTGTAGAGCGCGGAGCCAACAGAACGTGCTTCAGCCACTGACCTTGCCGACCGGTTCTCCCTTGGGATGCGCGCGATTCCGGGCGCATGCCTGTCCGATGGCCTGGTACAGCTTCCTCACACAGTTTGGACCGCCGCACTGGCTTTCCTGCTGCGGGCGTTGGGAGACGAACGTGCCTAGCTGTGCCGGATGGCCCAGTTCAGGTCCAGATGCACAATGGTTGGCGCTATTGGGACCTATGACGCTGCGCGAAAGAACCATTCACACGATAGCGCGCGGGTCGACCGCTACCTTGTCCTGGCGGGAATCACCGGCAGGAGGATGTGCGATGGGTGGTCGGCGTCGTGAACGATGGTCTGCTCGGCGACGCGCACTTCCTTCGTGGCTCCGAACCTCGCTCCGGTGTTCGGGTTGCGATCGAACTGCGGGAAATGGCTGCTCGTGACGTGGACGCGGATGCGGTGCCCCTTCAGGAACGCGACCGACGTCCCGACCATGTCGATCTC